>DAOWJU010000061.1 GCA_030640215.1 Desulfuromonadales bacterium | reverse complement strand
GCGACACCGACCTTGCCGGTTGCACGGGCATAGCCATCAGCAGCATGTACAGCAGCCTGCTCATGGCGTGTCAGGATATGCTTGATAGAAGAGTCCATGAGATCATCGTAGATATTGATGACGGTACCACCGGGATAACCAAAAATAGTTTCCACGCCTTCAAGGATCAGGCTCTCTAAAAGAATTTTTGAACCAGTCAATTTCACTGTCTTGTCTCCTTCACCGTATTGCTGGCCAGCAATACGAATTGTAAATTGCTACACTTTACGCCTCACAGACAGCGCCGGTGTTGGCCGAGGTTACAACCTTTGCGTAACGGGCCAACCAGCCTGTTTTGATCTTGGCTTCAGGAGCCTGCCAAGCAGCCTTGCGACGAACAAGCTCTTCCTCTTCAACCAGTAGTTCAAGCTTGCGGTTCGGAATATCGAGCTTGATCAGATCACCTTCTTCAATCAGTGCAATTGGTCCACCCTCGGCTGCCTCGGGAGAAATATGCCCAACACAGGGGCCTCGTGTTCCACCGGAGAAACGTCCATCGGTGATCAGTGCGACACTGTCGCCCAGACCGAGACCCATCAGAGTCGCAGTCGGGGCAAGCATCTCCCGCATTCCGGGGCCACCTTTGGGGCCCTCGTAACGAATCACCACCAGATCACCTGCAACGATCTGCCCACCCATAAGTGCCTCCATGGCACCTTCTTCCGAATCAAAGCAGCGGGCACGGCCTTCGAAGATCATCATCTTTTCAGAAACGCCGGATTGTTTCACCACAGAGCCAAGGGGAGCAAGATTGCCGAAAAGAACAGCCAGGCCACCTTCGGCACGTACGGGGTTCTCCACCGAATGAATCACTTCTTCATCGACGCTGGCAATACTCGCCACAATTTCTTTAACTGATGGGCCAGTCAGAGTTGGGTTATCATTAATTAGATCACGTAATTGATAAAGAACACCGGGAACACCACCAGCCGTATCAAGATCTTCCATAAAATGCTTGCCACCCGGGTTCATGGATGCCAGTTGAGGAGTCTCACGCCCAAGCCGATCGAATTCCTCCAGAGGCAGATCAATCCCAGCCTCACGGGCAATCGACAAAAGGTGCAGAACCGTGTTGCTGGAGCCACCGAGAGCAAGATCCACGCGAATGGCATTTTCAAAGGCCGCGCGCGTCATAATTTGCCGGGGGGTAATCTGTTCTTGGACCAGTTCAACAATGCGCTCGCCACTGGCAAAAGCAATCCGCCGTTTCAAGGAGGAAACCGCCAATGCTGTGCCACAACCTACCAGGCTCATGCCAAGGGTTTCCGTAAGAATCGCCATGGTGTTCGCAGTAAAGAGTCCCTGACAAGAACCAGCCGTTGGACAAGCCTTATCTTCACAAACCATCAACTCCTGCTCATCCATAACACCGGCTTTATACTTACCCATGGCTTCGAAGGTATCAGTCACAAAAGAGAACTTACGTCCAGCGCCGCCGGAACCGGTCATCATTGGCCCGGCTGTCACGACAATACAGGGAATATCGAGACGAGCAGCAGCCATCAGCATACCCGGGGTAATCTTGTCGCAGTTGGTCAACAGTACGAGGCCGTCAAGACGATGTGCTTCAGCAACCGACTCGACCATGTCAGCAATCAACTCACGGGTTGGTAACGAGTAGTGCATGCCACGATGCCCCATGGCGATGCCGTCACAGACACCAGGGATACCAAAAATAAAAGCATGTCCGCCACCAGTATGGATGCCTTTTTCGATAAATCGCTCCAAGTCACGCATACCTGTGTGTCCAGGAATTAAATCCGTGAAAGAAGAGGCAATACCGATAAAAGGTTTGTCCATTTGTTGCTGCGGAACACCGGTTCCTTTCAGCAGAGCACGATGAGGTGTGCGTTCAAATCCCTGAGTAATGGCACTACTGCGTTTCTGGGTCATTTCCTTCGGTTCTCCTATAAACAAACTCTGTTAGATTAAGCTTTTACGTAACAGTCTTTATACCCGTGGAACCCCTTACAGGTAAAGGGCAAAAAAATCGGGTCACTCCCATGCCAGAATTAACAAAAGAGGCCCGGCCCAAAAACAACAGAGAGCAAACAAATAACAGGGGCCGGAATATATCCGGCCCCTGCTTGTCTCTTTGATTTCATCAATTATTGACGAAGATTTTTTAGCATCAGCTCCATCTCGTCTTTTCCTGCTAACTTTAGTTTCTGGATTTTCTTCCGTTCAAGATCAGTCTCTTCCGAGAGGTAGGTCATCTCTTCATATTCCTGCAGTTTCTTCTCAAAAAGTACGTGTTCTTCGTGCAATTTACGGAAACGGGGGTTTTCTTCACTCAAACGCTGGATCAAGTTCTGGTCCGTCTCTACCATAAGCACCTCCTGAAGTTAAAGGATGGGACAAACAAATTGTCTATAAAAAATAACGAACGCGAGACAGGGTTGTCAACTAGAATTCCCTGATTTTTTTCTTTGTTGCAAATTAAGTTCCGCTTCAGAAGGTCGCAGATACAATGGCATCAACTCATGAGCGGAGAAAGTACACCCTGATTGCCATTCCCGCAAAGCGAGAGCGGCAGCAGCGCCAGCTCTTGGCAAGTTTAGAAAGGCTGGGGCAAAATGCGCTCTGTCAGCCAATTGCCTTACAATCAAGGGTCTATAGACAAGAGCGCCATTACCCACAAACAAGGTTTCGCCAGAGATGTCAGCCAACAGTTTTTCCGGTTTAATGACCCTTTCTTCGGCAGCAGCGTACGGATAGCCGGACTCCCAAATAAAGAGAGCCGTATAGACCTCCTGTTTGCGGGCATCCAGCATGACACAGACTGGCATGCTGGTGAAGGGAAACTGCATGGCGAGACACTGTAATGATGATATCCCAAGTAACGGACAGTTGGCTGCCAGCGCTAACCCTTTGGCTGTCGCCAGTCCAACGCGCAGACCGGTGAAAGAGCCAGGACCTCTGACCACGCCGATTGCATCCAGAGCATTCTTTGCAAGGCCCGTCTTAGCCAGCAGATCTTCAATCGCTTGCAGCAGCCATTCCGTTGGCGTACTGCGAACATCCAGGTTAATTTCAGCCAGGAGCTGTTCGCCATCGGAAATGGCCAGACTGCCAGTGGGCGAAGCGGTTTGGATTGTCAGAAGAATTGGCGACACGTTAACTTCCCAGCATACGGACAATATCGTTATAGAAAGCCAGTCCCATCAGCATAATCAACAGAATCAGACCGATTTGTTGTGCCCACTCACGGGCCCGCAGGGAGAGCGGACGACGAAAGACCAGTTCAAAAGTGTAGAAGAACAGATGACCACCATCCAGAATCGGGATCGGCAGAAGATTGAGGATGCCCAATTGGATACTCAGGAAAGCCAGAATACTTAAGACACTTGAGATATCCGTCTGTGCTGCTTGACCGGCTATCTGGACGACAGTAATTGGACCACCGATATTGCTGGATGAAACGTGTCCGGCAAACAACTTCTGTATGAAGATCAAGGTCAACTCGATCAAATCAACGGTACGTTCGGCACCGGCCGCAACCGCCTCGCCAAAAGGAAAGCGTTTAAAAATGGTCTCATGATGTGGAGCGACACCAATCAGGTAATCGTCATTGCCATCCACCTTTTTCGGCGTAAGTTCAAGAGTGAGCTGTTGCATATTACGCTCAATGACAACAGCCACTGGCTGGCCACTGGCTTCCTGAATGGCGTCCTTGAGTTCATACCACGAAACAATCTCACGTTTGCCGATAGAGAGGATCCTGTCCCCTTCTTGAAGCCCAGCTTCGACCGCTGGCATAGCCGGAGCCAAACCGCCTATGACGGCATCTTGGCCCGGCAGCAGACCAATTGACTGCAAACCTTCCAAAGCACCATTTTCCGTGTCAATGATCAGCTCTTCGATGCCATCATCACGGTCCAGAGTAAAGATAATTGGTTCTCCGGCACTACTCACCAGGGCCGGGCCAGTATCTGTCCAGGTGGCCACATCCATGCCGCTGATTTTGACGATACAGTCACCATTACGAAAACCAGACTCTGCCGCTTCTGATCCCGGTACGACATAACCGACACAAGGTGGATCCTCAAGGTAAGCAGGTAAATTAATACCGACCAGATAAGCAATGGGCAGGATCATAAATGGCAGAATAAGGTTCATGATCGGACCGGCAGCGACAATTGCCATGCGCCGGGGAATAGACTTTTTAGCAAACGAGCGCTCTTCTTCGTCTGGGTCGACCTCGGCCTCTTCACCCTGATCACCACCGCCCTCACCGAGCATTTGGACATAGCCACCAAGCGGAATGGCACAGATCATATATTCTGTCTCGCCACGTTGGTGGGAAATCAGGCGAGGACCAAAGCCAAGCGAAAATTTGAGGACTTTGACACCACACAACTTGGCAACACAGAAGTGCCCGAGTTCATGGACAAAGACCAGAATGCCCAGCATGATAATGCCGGCTACAATAGTGATCACGTGTAAGAGACTCCTTCAATTTCGTGAATAACGTCATGGGCTGTCTGGCGCGCCCAGCTATCAGCAGTAAGAATCTGCTCCAGACTGGACGCCACCGTATTGGTATGCTTCGCTACTACCTTAGCAATGATGCGTGGGATATCAAGAAAACCAATTTTTTCCTGCAGGAAAGCTTCGACAGCAAGTTCGTTGGCAGCATTCAGCACAGCAGGTGTCGTGCCACCACGTCGGATGGCATCGTAAGCCAGGCCAAGACAGGGAAAACACTGACTGTCGGGCACAGCAAAATTCAATTGACTGAGACGACAGAGATCAAGAGCAGGCAAATCTAAAGTCAGTCTTTCGGGATAGGTCAAGGCATAGGCAATCGGCGTTTTCATATCTGGAATGCCGAGTTGCGCAATGAGCGCACCATCAATATACTCCACCATGGAATGAATAATACTTTCAGGATGGATATGAACAGCAATATCATCGACTGGAACATCAAAGAGCCAGTGCGCCTCAATAACCTCCAGCCCCTTGTTCATCATAGTTGCTGAATCGATCGTGATTTTTCGACCCATGGTCCAGTTCGGATGGGCCAAGGCATCCTGCGGTGTCACCTCCTGCAGGTCGTCAAGGGACCAGTTACGAAATGGTCCGCCGGACGCAGTCAAAATCAACCGCCGAACATCTTCTTTACGGTGGCCTTCAAGTGATTGAAAGATAGCTGAGTGTTCGCTATCGACGGGGAAGAGTTGGCAGCCGGATTTGGCAACCGCAGCCATAACCAACTCACCAGCGATGACCAGGGTCTCTTTGTTGGCAAGAGCGACATCCTTACCCGCCTCGATCGCAGCAAGAGTCGGTTCGAGACCGGCGGCACCAACGATTGCAGAGACAACCATATCGACGTGTGAATCAGTGACACAGGCAATCAGGCCATCGGTTCCATAGAGGACACGGGTCGCACAGGCACCGATGCGTTCCTGCAAACGTTGAGCGTTCTCCGGATCCGGGACAGCGACGACATCTGGTCGAAAACGTGCAATTTGCTCTTCAAGCAATGCCAGATTGCGTCCGGCGGTCAAGGCCACCACCTGAAATTGGCCTGGATGCTCCGCAACAATCTCCAGAGTGCTCACACCGATAGAGCCAGTGGAACCGAGGACGGCCAGTCGCTTCATGCAATCACCCATACAGCGTAGTAATATGTTACAGGAAAAGCGAACAGTAGGCTGTCAAGACGATCCAGAATACCACCATGTCCGGGAATCAGCGCTCCAGAGTCTTTCACGCCGAAGCTTCGCTTCAACAAAGACTCAACCAGGTCACCGAGTTGGCTGAAGGCCCCGACGCCGATACCAACAAAAAGGACATCTACGCCACTCAACTCCGCAAAGAACCAAAATTTGCAAATCATTGCACCAACGACACCACCGACAAGGCCGCCAAGTGAGCCTTCGATGGTTTTTTTCGGGCTGACGGCTTCGTATAAACGATGTCGCCCAAATTTCCTGCCGACAAAGTAAGCCAACGTGTCGCTTGCCATCACCACGAGCAGGACGAGAAAGATCCAGTCACGGCCGGCAGGTAAAGCACGCATAAGAGCAGCATGAGACAAGAGTAACGGGATATACATCAAACCAAGCAGACTGACCGCCAGATCACGACTTACACTCTGCATGTCCTGAAAGCGGAAAAGATAGACAAGGGTTAGAAAAAGGCACGGCAGAACCATACTCAATAGATGAAAAGGGGTATTAAAAGTGTAGACCAGGCCGACGCAGCAGAGCACACCGACAGCAACCGAAAGAGAAGCTTCCAGGCGACGCGTCTCCGGCAGCGCCATCCGGTAAAATTCATGCAGGGCTAACGCGCTGGCAATAAAGATCAGAGCGGCAAACAGGCCTTGGCTGGAATAAAGAATGCATAGAATCAGTAACGGAAGAGCAATCAGTGCTGTGATGATTCGTTGTTTAATGACGTCCCTCCCCGTCGTTGTTTTCTTTATTACGCAGTTGTGCACCGGTAAGCCCAAACCGCCGTTGGCGGCGACTGTACTCTTCTATTGCCTGCAACAACTGATCGCGAGAGAAGTCCGGCCAGAGAGCTTCAGTAAAGTAAAGCTCTGTATAGGCCGTTTGCCAAAGAAGAAAGTTGCTGGTGCGCATCTCTCCGCTGGTTCGGATTAACAGGTCAGGATCAGGGATATCATGGGTATCAAGCGCCATGCCAATATCCTCTTCAGTGATAGCATCAGCCTGTAATTTACCGTTGGCGATTTCCCTGCCAAGTCTCTGCATGGCCCGAGTTAATTCGTTGCGTGAGCCATAAGAGAGAGCCAGATTCAGAACCATACGGTCATTGCCGGCGGTTTTCTTGATGCTTTCTTTGAGAATTTTACTGATTGATTTTGGCAGGCGGTCCAGTTCACCAATGGCCATGAGACGAATGCCCATTTTTTGCAGTCGACTCAGTTCATTTTTCAAAAAAGTTCCGAGCAAAGCCATCAGCGCCTCAACCTCGTCTTGAGGACGCCTCCAGTTTTCGGAGCTGAATGCATAGAGGGTCAGGTAACGAACTCCTAACTCCAAACATTCATCGACTATGCCCTGGACCGATTCCACACCCTTACGATGCCCCAGAATACGCGGAAGATGACGCTGTTCAGCCCAGCGACCATTGCCATCCATGATAATCGCGAGATGTATTGGTATCTGCATAATCTAAATGCTCAGGGAAGGAGTAGTAAGAACTTGTTAAAATAGCATAGACATAACAAATCGGGCAACAAAGAGATTAAACGCCCTTCAACAAAAAGGGCGCCCATAAGGCGCCCCTTGATTACAGTGGACGATGGCATCGACCAGGCAAGAATCTACAGAGATCAGATCTCCATCAGATCTTTTTCTTTCTCCGCGATAACTTTATCAACTCGCGCAACATAGTCATCGGTCACATCTTGAACTTCCTTCTCGCCACGTTTCAACTCATCTTCGGTAATCTCTTTGTCCTTCTCTAACTTTTTCAGGGTGTCATTGCCTTCACGGCGCACATTACGAACCGCGATTTTGGCTTCTTCTCCCAGGCGTTTAACCTGCTTGACCATCTCTTTACGACGTTCCTCAGTCAACGGCGGGAAGACCAGACGAATAAGCTGGCCATCGGAAGACGGGTTCAAACCGAGATCTGCCTTGAGAATGGCTTTTTCAATTTCACCAGACAGGTTCTTTTCCCACGGCTGGATTGTAATCAAGCGAGGTTCCGGAACAGCCATTGCGGCAACCTGATTAAGCGGTGTCGGTGTACCGTAATAATCAACCCGGACGTCATCGAGTAGAGCAAGGGAGGCGCGTCCGGTGCGAACTTTGCTCAGGTCGCGTCGAAACGACTCCAGAGCTTTTGTCATCCCGGCACTGGCTTTTGATTTGACATCAGCAATCATGGCATTATTCTCCTGTGACAAGGGTTCCGATCTGCTCGCCGCAAACAACCCGTTTGATGTTGCCGGTGCTGGTCAGATCAAATACGAGAATCGGCAGGTTATTATCCATGCAAAGAGATGTGGCCGTAGAATCCATAACCTTTAGACCCTGTTTGAGCACATCCAGGTAAGTCAGCCGATCATATTTGACCGCATTTTTATCTTTATTGGGGTCGGCATTGTACACGCCATCAACTTTGGTTGCCTTGAGAATGATCTCGGCACCGATTTCGATTGCACGCAAGCTGGCAGCAGTATCTGTAGTAAAAAACGGGTTGCCGGTACCGGCACCGAAGATAACCACGCGACCTTTTTCAAGATGACGGACAGCTCTGCGGCGGATATAAGGCTCAGCGATTTCCTGCATTTCGATAGCCGACTGCACTCTCGTAATAACGCCAGCTTTCTCAAGAGCATCCTGGAGAGCGAGACTGTTCATTACAGTTGCCAGCATACCCATGTAATCTGCACTGGCTCGATCCATACCCGCTGACGAAGCAGCGAGACCACGGAAGATATTGCCACCGCCGATGACAATGGCAATCTCGAGGCCAAGTTCAGCAACCTCGCGAATCTCCTCGGCTATTCCCTTGATGATGTCCGGATCAATACCATAGCCTTGCTGACCGGCCAAAGCTTCGCCACTGAGTTTGAGCAATATACGCTTGTAACAGGGTTCTTGTGCCATGGTCTCTCCGGTGGTTGAAGGCAAAAATTACTTGGTCATCGAGGCAACTTCAGCCGCAAAGTCATCTTCCTTCTTATCAATACCTTCGCCGAGCAGGAAACGGGAGTATGCTGCAAGAGTCACTTGGCCACCAATCTCTTTGGCCAAAGCTTCTACAACTTTACTAATCTTCAGATCGGTATCAATCACGTAGACCTGCTCGAGAAGACAGGACTCACCGAAGAACTTGTTAATCTGCCCCTCAATGATCTTGTCGACGATCTTTTCAGGCTTGCCGCTCTCAATGGCCTTGGCACGCATGATCCCTTTCTCGCGTTCAACGATATCTGCAGGTACATCGTCGCGACACAGGTACTGAGGGCTGGCAGCGGCCACATGCATGGCCAGCATACGTGCTGTCTCAGCCACCTTGGGATCGTCAGCCTTGTCAGAGTCAAGTTGAACCAGAACACCAATTTTGCCAGCACCGTGAATGTAAGAAGCGGTCGCGCCCGAGTTGCTCTCAAGACGTGCGAAACGACGGATATTCATGTTCTCGCCGATGGTTGAGATCTGATGGTTCAGTTCCTCACCGACATTACGACCACTGCCCGGAAAATCAAGTCCTTTAAGAGCATCGACATCAGCGGGGTTCTGATTCAGGACGACCTCGGCGACACCATTGGCGAAAGCCTGAAAGGCATCATTCTTGGCCACAAAATCAGTCTCTGAGTTGACTTCTACCAAAGCACCGTTCTGGTCATTACCAACGGCGGCAATCATTCCTTCTGCTGCGATCCGGCCAGACTTCTTGGCCGCTGCAGAAAGACCTTTTTTGCGCAGCAGATCGATAGCCTGCTCCATGTCACCGTCAGACTCAGTCAAAGCTTTTTTGCAATCCATCATCCCGGCGCCGGTTTTGGCACGCAGGGCACCTACCATCTTTGCTGTAATCGTTGCCACGGTAAAACCTCCTGTAACCTACTTAACTCTCTGGGAGCTATGTAGCTTTCTGGTAAAAAGGCGGCTGCAATGCAGACCGCCTTTATCTTATCAATTAGTGTTTATAGGTTAAGCTTCAGTCGGTGCATCCGACTCTGCAGGTTTCTCTGCAGGTTTCTCTGCAGGTTTCTCTGCAGGTTTCTCTGCAGGTTTCTCTGCAGGTTTCTCTGC
>DAOWJU010000331.1 GCA_030640215.1 Desulfuromonadales bacterium | reverse complement strand
ATTTGAGTATGGCCGTAATCTTGATGCCAGAGATTATGAGGACAATGGCAAGTTTGATTTCATGATTGGTCGGTTTTTCTAGCAGCTTATCGGACAAGCAATAAACAGGCTGCTAGTTAAGTGAACAAATAAAAATCTGAGTAAGTATAAACAAGTGAATTCTTAAGGAGATTAGGTATGAAACGGTTTGTCATTTTAGTGCTGGTTTGTGTTGGTCTGGTTGCTTCCCCGGTCATGGCAGAGACCCAGAAGATCGGTTACGTTGACCTGCAGAAGGCACTAAATCTGTCAGTTGCAGGCAAGGAAGCCAAGGAAAAGATCAAAGCCAAGGTTCAGGGCTATGATGCTGAAGTGCAAGGGCGTCAGGAAGAGTTGAAAAAGCTCAAAGACGATCTTGAAAAGCAGGCGATGCTGCTCTCGGAAGAGGCTCGTAATGCCAAGGAGCGTGATTACCAGCAGAAAGTTAAAGATTATCAGCGCTTCACCAAGGATATTCAGGAGACATTGCAACAGACCGACGCGGATTTAACCCGCAAAATTCTCGAGAGTCTTCTCAAAGTTGTTCAGCAAGTCGGCAAGAGTGAGGGTTATGCAATGGTTCTTGAAAAAACCGAAAGCTCCATCGTCTATGCGGATGAAAGTATTGATATCTCAGATAAAGTCATCAAGGCTTTTGACGCAAAAGGGAAATAATCAACATGCATGCTGAGAGGAGGGGAAAAACCTCCCTGGCTGTTTTGGCAGATCTGGTAGGGGGGTGCGTTTCTGGCGACCCCTCTACTGCTGTTTCAGGGGTTGCCACTCTTGATCATGCCGGGCCGGAGCATATCTCTTTCCTGGCGAATCCCAAGTACCGGGCAAAATTGGTTGATTGCCAGGCTGCGGCGATTATTGTTCATCCGTCATTGCAAGGGAGCGTACAGACTCCTCTGCTTCTGGCTGACAACCCTTACCTGGCCTTTGCTAAAATTCTGAATTTTTTTGAGGTACCGCCATTTGTCGGGACGGGTGTCCAGCAGGGTGCCCATGTCCATCCTGATGCTGTCGTCGGTGAGAATGTCACCATTGAGCCTGGCTGCGTTGTTTGTGCCGGTGCCACTGTTGGTAAAGGAACCCATCTCCACCCGAATGTTGTCATTGGTGCAGACGTTGTGCTTGGTGATGATTGTTTGTTCTATGCAAACGTCACCGTGCGTGAAAAATCCGTAATTGGCAATCGGGTAATAATCCAGCCCGGGGCTGTTGTTGGTGCGGATGGCTACGGTTTCGCCCCGGATGGTCAGAGCTACTATAAGATTCCTCAGGTTGGATACGTTGTTATTGAGGATGATGTTGAGATTGGAGCCTGCAGTTGCATTGATCGCGGTACTCTGGGCGTCACCCGGGTCGCGCGTGGTGTAAAAATTGATAACCTTGTACAGATTGCACACAATGTGCAGATTGGTGAGGATACTCTTCTGGTCGCCCAGGTCGGTATAGCTGGAAGCACTGTCATTGGCAAACATTGTATCTTTGGTGGCCAGTCCGCTATTGCCGGGCATATTAAGATTGGTGACAACGTCACCCTGGCCGCGCGAGGGGGGATTTCTAATAATGTGGATGATAATCAGAATCTTGCCGGGGCTCCGGCCATGCCACACCGTGAGTGGCTTAAGGCAACCATGACGATTCCGCACTTGCCGGAGATGCGACGGGAGTTAAAACAGCTTAAAAAACAAGTGGATGAGTTGAAGGGCCAGTTATCAAAGGGCCAGCTATCGAAGGGCCAACTATCGAAGGACAGAGATTGATTATGGTACTGAATACTCTAGATATCATGAAGCTACTGCCGCACCGTTATCCGTTTCTGCTTGTGGACAGGATTGACGAGTTTGAAGCAGGTAAACGGATTGTCGGTACAAAGAACGTTACGATTAACGAACCATTTTTTCAGGGACACTTCCCGGGTCACCCGATCATGCCGGGAGTCCTTATCCTGGAAGCGATGGCGCAGGTCGGTGGTCTTTATGCGTACCTTGCCAAAGAGACGGGTGAAAACCAGGTGACATATTTTCTTGGAATTGATAAAGCAAAATTTCGCAAGCCGGTCTTGCCTGGTGATGTTCTGCAACTGGACCTTGAATTGCTTAAAATGAGACGGGGTATCTACTGTTTTAAAGGTAGAGCCACGGTTGATGGTAAATTGGTTGCCGAAGCTGAACTGAAAGCAACGTTTGTGGACGAATAGGGGGCCTTATGATTCACTCGACAGCAATAATTCAACCTGGCGCCAAACTTGCTGAAAATGTCAGCATCGGTCCATATACGGTGATTGGTGAACATGTTGTTATTGGCTCCGGAACCACTGTCGCCAGCCATGTTGTGATTGAAGGTTGGACTGAAATAGGTTGTGATAACCAGATTTATCAGTTCTCTTCCATAGGTGCTGCGCCGCAGGACCTCAAGTATGCTGGCCAGGAAACTTATCTGAAAATTGGTGATCGTAATCGATTTAGAGAATTTACCACGTTAAATCGAGGGACAGAAGAGGGTGGAGGTTTGACCTCTGTTGGTAGCGACAACCTCTTCATGGCCTACTCGCATGTGGCTCATGACTGTATTATTCATGACCACGCAATCCTGGCAAATGGTGCAACTCTTGCCGGTCATGTTGAAATCGAGTCTGCGGCTATTCTCGGTGGCTTGACGGCGATCCACCAGTTTTGCCGGGTTGGTTGCAACTCGATGACCAGCGGTGGTTCTATGGTCTCTCAGGACATTCCCCCGTACACTGTTGCCCAGGGTGATCGAGCGAAAACTGTGGGGTTGAATCTGATCGGTCTCAAGCGATGCGGATTTTCAGAGGAAACAATCCGTGGCATTAAAAAGGCCTACCGCATGATCTTCCGCGCCAGCTTGCGTCTGGAAGAGGCTCTGGAAAAGATAGATGCGGAGATTGAAATGTCTCCAGAACTAGACCATTTTGTCAGCTTTATAAAGAACAGTCAGCGTGGCATAGCCAGGTAGATAACTAGGTCCTGTTTGACAAACAAGTTCTCAGGCGAGGGGCAGACAGCCTGACTCGCCTGAATTGTTTCTGCCGGATTATCTGTTGGCGATACGCTCTTAAGCGATTAGCGTAGGATGCGGTGAGGAACGAACCGCATCAAGAAAACCCAGGTAGCCGCATGCGGTTCGTTCCTCACCGTATCCTACAAGACCTGTTTTGCCTGTATCAGGGACATGTGTGAATAGATCAGTTAAAAACATCATGATCGTGACCGGAGAAGCTTCCGGTGATCTGCATGGCGCCAACCTGATCAAGGCCGTTAACACGCTGTCAGCTGACACGAAGTTTTTTGGTGTCGGTGGCCAGAAGATGGCTGCGGCTGGTTGTGATATTCTGATCCCGAGTGAAGAACTTGCAGTGATGGGGGTCGTTGAGGTCCTCGGCCAATTACCAGTGATCTGGCGTTCTTTTCAGCAGCTTAAAAAAGAGCTGTTTGGTCGCCATAAGCCGGACGCTCTGGTATTGATTGATTTTCCGGATTTCAACTTACGACTTGCAAATCAGGCTCGAAAGGCCGGGGTGCCGGTTCTGTACTATATCAGCCCAAAGGTATGGGCCTGGCGCCAGGGCAGGGTGAAGAAAATCGCCCAAAGTGTTGATTCCTTGGCGGTAATCTTTCCTTTCGAACCCGAGCTCTACGATGGTCTGGATCTCCGGGTTAGATATGTAGGCCACCCATTATTAGATGAGTTTGCCGCCCTTGGTACTGGCAACGAGCTGCGCGATGGTGCCGATTTCTGCCAGAAGCTGCAGATTCCAGCCACAAAGAAAATTGTTGGCCTGTTTCCGGGGAGCAGAAGAAGTGAATTGCGCTACATGTTGGAAACAATTGTGGCGTCGGCGCAGCTTATCCACGAGGGAGAGCCGAATGTTCACTTCCTCGTGCCGATTGCAAACTCCCTGAAAAAAGACGAAGTCAAAGCACAGTTTGGACTAGAATTACCGGTGACATTTATTGAGGCTGTCGATGCAACAATTTATGATGTCGCCAGGCATTGCGATACGATACTGACAGTTTCAGGTACTGTCACTTTACAGGTTGCGCTGGCTGGGACACCGATGGCTATTCTCTACAAGATGTCTCCGCTGACATATGCGATTGGCAAACGTCTGGTAAAAGTCGCTCATGCTGGTTTGCCAAATATCGTTGCCGGTCAGCGGATCGTCCCTGAATTTATTCAGGATGAGGCGACTCCTCAGGTACTGGCCGATGAAGTTTTGCATGTTCTGAACGACAGCGGTTACGCCGATACTATGAAAGCGGCTTTGCAGACAGTGCAAAAGCAACTTGGTGAGCCGGGTTGTTCAAAACGAGTTGCCGAGATGCTGTTCGATCTGCTGGCAGAGAAGAAAGTGATTTAAAAAGAAGATTTATATGACGAATAAACAGCTTTACATAAGACTACTTAAATATTCTCGTCCTTATAAGTGGCGTATTGTGCTCTCACTGATTTTCTCTCTGGTTGTGGCTGGCTCTGATATCGCCTATATCAACCTGATTGAACCTTTGGTTGACAAGATTATTGCTGCTGGCAACAGAGAGCTGGTCTATCTTGTCCCCGTTGTTATTATTGGTCTGGCTATTTCCAAGGGCACGGGTCGCTTCTTTCAGGAGTATTATATCAAGACCGCCGGTCAACTGGTGGTCCAGGACCTTCGCAACGCTCTTTTCAGCCAGTCCATGCACCTGTCGATGGGGTTTCATGTTAATCAGCCCCCCGGTCGCCTTACTTCAAAAGTTCTCAACGATGTTGGTGTCTTGCAGAGATCAGCAGCGGATGCCCTGGTCGATGGTTTGCGCGAAAGTTTCACTCTGGTTGGTTTGGTCTGCCTGGCTTTTTATAAAGACTGGAGATTGGCTTCGGTTGCCTTTACGGTGCTGCCGCTTTGCGTTATTCCGGCAACCCAGCTTGGCAGGAGAATCAGAAACGCGACCAAAAGTGGCCTTAAAAGTATGGGGTTCCTGACCGGCACACTCCAGGAGGCTTTCAGCGGCATAAAGGTCATCAAGGCCTTTGGACGCGAAGAGACGCAGCTGCAAAAGTTCAAAATTGAGAACAAACAGTACTATCGTTATTTGCGTAAAACGATCAAATATAATTCTCTGACAGCACCGGCAGTAGAAATCCTGGCAGCTTTGGGTGGTGGTGGTGTGGTCTGGTACGGTGTCAACCGGGTTATCTCAGGTGATATGACCCAGGGCCAGCTCTTCTCGATTGTTGCTGCTATTATGATGTTGTTTACCCCGGTAAAACGATTGACCAGAGTCAGTAATATTGTCCAGAAGTCAATGGGCGCTGCGGAAGGCGTGTTCTCACTACTGGATGAGCCTCGTGATGTCGTCGATAAGGCAGATGCGGTGGAAATGCCACACGCACGGGGAGATGTTGCTTTTGAGAACGTCACTTTCAGCTATGGTGACGAGCCTGTCCTCAGCGATTTCAGCTTTCACGCCAGACCCGGTGAAGTGATTGCCCTGGTTGGCCCCAGCGGTGGCGGAAAATCGACGGCGGCAGGTTT
>DAOWJU010000023.1 GCA_030640215.1 Desulfuromonadales bacterium | reverse complement strand
TGTTGCTGCCCGACCCTGTTCAGGTGGGTGTTGGGATAGAGCACCGGTTTCTTCGTGCTGGAACAACCGCTAAGAGCCAGCGTTGCTATCAATATCAAAAGAGTAAGAATTGTTTTCATTTATTATCCCCATGAAAGTTGATCTTTGTTCAGGGAGATATTCTCCCTCCAAAAGCCCATTATATCTCACACTGCCATGTTTTATCTCTGCAAACTGTTTTATCTCTGCAAACTGCTTAAGCCCACGAAACTACCGTTGTTGTCTTCAGCCAACTTGCGCATCAGGGCAGCAAAGCGCGCGGCATTCTGGCCTGCTCCGGGCTGGGTCAGGAGAACGGGGAAACCGATCGTATGGATTCGCACCCGACTGTTCTTGCCGCCTGACGTGTTTTTACGTCGCACCGTGTCGACCACATTCTGCATGAGTCCACCGGAAAAATCATCACCAAAAACATAGAGGCTGATCCGTTTGTCTGAGGCGTAGAAACGCTGGATCGCCTTGGTGATGCCTTCGACCGGGCTGGAGTTGGAAAAAGGCGCCCAGGTGGATAGCCGGTCGAGAATAGCACGGCGACGGGCCTTCGAATCAGGAATCCAATTGCCAGCATATTGAGAGAACATATAGTCGCCCATATCATTGAGCACCTGCACCCCTTTGACTTTGGGATAGATGTCAAGAATCTCCTTCATTTTCTGGCGCACCAGCGGCCAGGCGAAGCGCTGCATGCTGCCTGAGGTGTCGATCACAAAAATGATGTACTCACTGTCCACCGGTATGCCGCCAATGACCGCATCCTCCTTGGGGCGCTGGTAATCAGCGCGGAGTTGACGCATCTCAGCAGTCAATTCCTGCTTAGCGCTCTTCAGCTCATCCTCTATCAGGCTCTGTGCTGACGATGCTGTGCTGGCAAGGTGGTATTGCCCTTCGATGTTGGTCAAGGCCCCCTGCAGTCGCGCCAGTTTCTCTTGCTGTTCAGACAGCTGCTCCTGCCTGGCAATCAGCTGTCGGTTGAAAATCTGGGTTTCACCACGGATCTCATGGAGTTCCTCTTCCAACTGCACCACCAGACCGGAGAGATCAACATTGGTCTGCTCGATCACGCGAGGTTCGGAGATTTTTGAAATAACCAGCAGCAGGATGATCGCTCCAAAGCCGCAAGAGATGACATCGAGGAAAGAGAGATTGAAAACCTCGGTTTGGCGACGGCGAGTTTTCATGGCCAGTCCCTCGTCGGGGTCAGGAAGGAACCACCCGTCTTGATAGCAAGTTGCCAGAACGAGACCGCTGCCATGGGATCACCCTCCATCGGAAAGAGGATGGTGTTGACCGGTACCGACCGTGGCAGAGCACTGGTTGCATGGAGGAATAATTTCAATCGCTCGTCGCCGGAGATGGTGTTTTTCGAAGATTTGTTTTTGCCCTGGGTTGGCAAGCCATCGGTGAGCAAAAGGATGTTGTCCGGGCGCGGTTTCATGCGTGCGGCGGCCGTAAAAACATTATAAAGGCTGGTCCCGCCCTTGGGGACGGTTTGCTTCAGTGCGGCAATCATCCGATTGATATTCTTGTAATCCGAAGTAGCAACCCAGTTACCCTTGAGGTCTGCGACCACCGGGTTGGCTTTGCTGTTGAAGGTGTAGATCTGCAGAGAACTATCTGCGGGCAGGTTGGCCGTCAACCACTCGACGGTTCTGATGGCACGCTTCCATTTGGGCGCAGCCCGCTTGGTCCGGTCATCGAGGTTGCGACGGACGATGACGTTGACGATGGTTTCATCGAGCATGCTGGCAGAAGCATCAACCAGCAGCAGAACCCTCTTGCCACCAAGACGCAAACCGGTGAGATACTGTCGGTCGCCTTGGCCGATAAACTCGCGGGTCTGAGTTCCCTTTGCCAACTCGGTCTGTTGCTGCGCACCAATCCTTTGATTCTCCTTATCCAGAGAAAGGAGATCCGATTGCAGGGCGTTGATATGTTTCCTGGCGGCCTGGCTCTTGCCGCTCATAGTGGCCAGTTCGAGCTTGGTCTGCTCGATGTTGGCGATGACCTGCTCTGAGAGCCCCTCGGTTCGAACAACCTCTGTTTCGGTCTGAACCATGCTGTTCTGTAAACTGACCAGATGCTCTGTGCCGACTTTGACCTGACGTTCGAGTCGCATCACCTCACTGCGCAGATCAGTGACAATCTCCCGTCGGGTAGCGACCATGTCACCGTTGAGCAGCATCACCAACAGAACGACAGCGCCGAAGCCGCAACACATGACATCGAGAAACGCCAGGTTAAATTGTGATGTACTGCGCCGGTTTCTGGGCACGGCAACGACCTCTGTTGATGAACCTGTGAAATTAGGAGAGCTTGACCCGTAGCTTGTTGATCAGGTTGCTTTGACAGTAGGCAACAGCATCGTGAATCAAACGCTCCTGGCGGTGCTGAAGTTGATGAATAAAGAACATCATGATGATACTCAGGACCAGGGCGATGAAGGTGGAGTTGAAGGCGACACCGAGGTTCTGGGTGACGCCGGTGATATCCCCCTCAACGGCACGATGGGCCTGGGAGAGGGCTGCGCCGATACCGCGTACGGTGCCGATAAAACCGACCGAAGGGATCGCCCAGGCGATATAGCGAATGGTGGAGAGCTCCGAATCGAGCCG
Source organism: Desulfuromonadales bacterium (assembly GCA_030640215.1). Lineage (GTDB taxonomy): Bacteria > Desulfobacterota > Desulfuromonadia > Desulfuromonadales > BM103 > M0040. The sequence continues at coordinate 1,110 of DAOWJU010000023.1, read as the reverse complement.
GTCGCCATGAGTCTCGCAGGTCTCGCGTACTGCAGTAGCGGCATCCTGTATATTACGGGTCGCAGAGAACCTCTGCACCGCATCCAGCAGGGCTGACGGCAAGAGGAAGTCGCGACTCTCCTGCGGAATCTCATGCAGCCTGCCAATCAACTCCCGGGTATCTTCCGGCCCAATCGGCATATTCTCCGGCAGTTGCAACAGATCCACCTCCAACTGGCCCTGCTGGCGCCAGATCACGACCCCCTTGTAAATAAGGATCGCCAGTGCCCAGAAGAAGAGAATCAGGCAGGCTTCCTGCTCAAAGTCGCGGATCACGACGTAGAAGTTCTGCTCCTGCACCGCGTCAGGTTGCTCCAGCAGTTGGGCTTGCTGCATCGTCAGAAAGGAATCAGCCTTGGGCCGGATCAGGGAGACATAGGTTCCATGCACGATGATGAAGACCAGCAGCAGGCTGAAGATCTGGTAGACCATCTCAGTAGGAAAGTTTTTTACGCGCATAAGCGTATCACCTCATTCAGATATCGGTTGGAAACGGGACGGTACTGTCCACACTTATCTCTTCCGTTGATTTGTAGGGACGTGGCCAGGTCGGCGTCTTCTTCTTTGTCACATTCTCCTGACCGGTACTCTTTTTCACGCCAGCATCTTGCGAATCCTTTTTCGAATCCTTGTCGGTGGAAAAGCCGATACTGGTGATCAGGAGCAGCACAACCATGATAGTGAAGATTCTCATTTTGCATCCCTCGCCATGCTTGCATATCTCGCAATCCGGAAGCCGATATCATTGGCTGGTTCACGGCTGTATCGGCGGTAACTGAAGCGCAGTTCGGTAATGCTCGCATTGCGCCAACTGGACCCTCTGACCACGTGGTGATTCCCCGCTCCAGGTCCCATCGGATCGGCCACGCCTTTGCCAGCGCTGGCAATATTGGCCGCGTAATAATCATGACACCATTCAGCAACATTGCCGCCTAGGTCGTAAATGCCTGCGGGATTAGCCGGGAAAGAACCGGTTGGGGCGCTCGCCGGAAAGCCATCATTATAGCCCTTGATCACCACGGGCAACAAATGCCGGGCCGATTCATCAGCGAAGTTCCCCGCCTTCACTTG
>DAOWJU010000129.1 GCA_030640215.1 Desulfuromonadales bacterium | reverse complement strand
CTGGTGCGGTTCCAGCAATTCAACCACAGGGTGAGAACGGTCCTCTCCGCTATAGAAAAAATCCCTCTGCTGGTGGCGCTCAGGCTCCAGCAGCTTTGCGAGCGGACACCAGAAGGTTGTCGCAACTTCGTGGTTTGGTTGTAACTTTGTCGGTTCGAGAAGCTGATAGACGAAGCAGGAGACCAGCACCGGCAGGGTAGACCCGTAGAGGTCATTAAGGCGGCCGAGGTAGCGAGCCTGACCAAGGGGCAGAGCAAGTTCCTCGAAGGTCTCGCGCTCGGCTGCTTGCTGTGGTGTCTCTTTTGCCGAGTTCAGTCGCCCACCAGGAAAAGCGATATTCCCGGACCATGGATCTTGATCATGTTCTGCGCGAATAATAAAGAGGACTTCCGGAGAGGTGACCCCTTCTTTCAGAACCATGGCGACGGCAGCATGGCCTCGCTTTCTGAGAGCTTGGATCTCGGGGCTTTGCTTCGCCAGGTGATTTGCGATGCTGGTAAGGTTCATTCTTCTTGCCGTCAACTTTCTATTCGTCCGTTGAATAATGTTTCTTGTTCTTCTCCAGTTCCGTGGCATAGCGGGCCAGAACGGCACGGCGGGTCAGCATGAAAAGAACCTTTTTTGGGTCATCCTCAGAAACCACCGGGATTTCTGCCAGGCCACGGCTGGAAAGTTTGCGCATGACATCTGTCAAGGACTCGTCAGGCGTTGATGTGACGACGTGGGATACGGCGATATCTCTGGCCAGAACCAGGCTGGGGGGGAGATCTTCAGCTAGAATCCGACGGATGTCATTGATAGAGAAAATAGCGGTCATGCACATGTTCTCGTCAACGACCGGGTAGTACGCGCACTCGGCATTAGCGATCTGTTCGAGGATCTGCGGTAAAGGCAGACCTTCGGCAATCAGGGTCGGTTTTCGTCCATGTTCGCGCAAGTCATCAACCCGGATTCCTTCCAGAATGTCGACAATGAATTCGCCGAGATGAACCGGTGAATCGATGCGGCTTTTAACCTGTTTCTGGTAAATTGAATTACGCGGATAAACGATCATAGCCACGGTGCAGACCAGCATTAATGGAGCGATCAGGCCATAATTCCCAGTCAGCTCACTGACCATGATCAGAGTGGCGATCGGTGTATTGGAGACGCCGGAAAAAAAGCCGGCCATGCCGATTAATACATAGGCCCGCGGGTCGTGAACCATCGCCGGGAAGAGTAACTCGGCTGTCGCACCGAAAGCGCCGCCGAGCATGGCGCCGATGACCAGGCTGGGTGCGAAGACACCACCGGAACCGCCGGAGGAGATCGTCAGACTGGTCGCAATAATCTTGGCGAAGGCAACCAGCAGCATGACCCAGAGCGCGACCTTGCCATAGAGGGCAGCCTGGACCAGACCGTAGCCGGAACCGAGTACTTGAGGTACAACCATCGCCAGCAGGCCGAGCAGAAGCCCACCGACCGCAGGCTTCAGCATGATTGGGAAATTCCACTCTTTGAAAAGATGCTGTGCGCCGTAGAAGCACTTGACGTACAACTTGCCCAGGGCGGCGCAGGTGATACCGAGCAGCAGGAAGAAAATGAGCTCCCGTGGATGTTCGAAGCTGAATTCTGGAGTTGCCAGTAAAGGTTTCCAGCCGGTGGTGGCACCAAAGAGGGAGAACGCGGTTATCGAGGAGATGATGGCCGGGATCAGCCCTTCATGTTCGAACTCTGGGTTTTTGTAAAGAACCTCGACAGCAAAGAGGGCACCGCCCAGAGGCGAACGGAAAGTGGCTCCGATACCGCCAGCCATCCCGGCCAGCAGCAGTATCCGTCGATCAGCAGAGGTCAGTCTCAGCTTGGTGGCAATAAACGAACCGAAGCCGGCACCGATCTGTGCAATGGGACCCTCACGACCGGCTGAGCCACCGGTGCCGATAGTCGCCATAGAGGCCAGGCCCTTGATGATCGGGACGCGTGCCCTGATGACGCCGCCCTTGTTGTGAAAGGCGTCGATCGCTGCATCCGTGCCATGTCCCTCAGCTTCCGGGGCAAATTTGAAGACGAGAAATCCGGAAATCAAACCGCCAATAATCGGTATCAGAAAAAGGAACCAGCGATGATCCATGGCCAGGGAGTCAATCATCTGATCACCCCTGGCCAGCACCGCCTCTACACCCTCCTGGGGCGGGTTGTAGCCAGCCAGGTTGTTGAGAAAAAGGTGTTCGATACTGTTGGTGGCGAAGTAAAAAAGCACGGCTGCGCTACCGGTGACCAGGCCGACCAGGACACTAAGGATGACGGGGCGTGTCAATAAACGCCAATCGATTTTGCTTAGATTGTTGAGGAGAAGATTAAGGTTGGCCACAGTTACAGAACTTTATCTCTTGTCGGTTTTTTGCCTGTCTTCAGGCTGTTCGGCTCACTTACGGGGAGATACGTCAGATTTATACCTTCAGCGGGTGAATTAATAGATCTCTTCCCGTCTTTGTAGCTGTTTTTTGACTTTATCGACCCACTCGGTGTCGACCAGCTTGACTCTCTTCAGAAATCCATAAGAAATCATCGTGCTGCCTTCTCTGGTCTTCATGACTGAACAGACCATGAAGTTTGAATAATCGGTCTCTCTCCAGAGTTTCTCCCGCATGTCTTCTGGAACTGGATAGCTCTGCTCCAACTCGGCGAGCAGGAAGGCTTGATGCTCTTCGACTTTCGGTGTGGTGTAATTGAGGTAAACCAGTCCGACAACCAAAAGAAAAATAATGATACGTGTAAGCATGACTATCTCGACTCCTTTAAAATTAAATATAAACGCAACACAGAATAACTCAAAAGTGTATTAATGAACAGGTTTTCGATCAGGTCTTGCTCAGTAATTTTGTCTGAAGAAACTTGTGGGAAGTGTTCGCCAGTTTCCTGGCGATGATTGAAGTTAACGAACTGTCGCCCCAAGCTCGACTCTGGCGCGATAGGTTGTCTCATGGTCTGGCGCTGTGGTGATATCCGGTTCTTTTAAAAATATCCTTTCCTGCGCCAACTGACCCTTCTCAACCAGGAAGTTCTGTACTGTCAGGGCTCGTGCTTGAGCAAGCTCCGCCAGGTGGCTCTGAGTGACCGACGTATTGGCGTAGATCAGTTTCTCCATCTCAGCTCCAGGTATTTTTTTTGTCATACCGATAAAATTGCGTGGTTTAGGAAACTCTGCCTTGCGGTAGACTTGCCAGAGATAGTCGGCATACTCTTCGACGGGGACGATCACATCCTCTTCTCTGGTGCCTTCAGGGAGCTCCTCCTCTTTGACCAGGTCAAGATATTTGAGACGTTTGATCTGCACTCGGAGCTGCTCCCTGCGGTAACCTTCGGGGTCGTTGTCCGGGTCGATGAATCCACTTATCTCAACTTCAAGACTCGGGCGGTCCGTCAAGGCCAGCGCCATTCGTTGTAATTTGTCTTTCTCTGTGGTGCTCAGGAGTGCAGAGCCATGTTCGAAACTGATGTTGCTGAAATCCTCTTCATCACCACCAATTAAAGCCCCAAGTAGGGCAAATGGTGAGGTGGCTGCCTTAATCAACAGGTTTTTAATGACTGTCCAGACCACTCCGGCGATGCTGAACTGTGGGTCGTCAAGACTGCCGGACACCGGTATGTCGAGATGAATCTCGCCATTTCGGTCTTTTAAAAGGGCAACAGCCAGGTTGAATGGCAGGCTGATAGCTTGTTCACTTTCAACCGATTCACCGAAGCTGAACTGATCGAGGAAGATCTTGTTGTTGGCCTTGAGTTGACCATCCTCAAGGTAATACTCCAGAGCCAGGTTGAGTTTGCCCTTCTCGATCAAGTAGCCGACATAGGTTCCGGTGTAGGAGGAGAGGGGGCTGAGCTCAATATCGTTGAAGTTGAGCTTAAGGTCGAGAAAGACTTCTTCCGCCAGGGGATTGACTGTGCCGCTGATCACCAGGGGAGATTGGTTGCGCAGATGACCCCTGAGATCGACTTCGGCGCGGGTTTTCGGGTCGGCGCTGAGACCCTGGATGCGACCGCCTAACTCACGCATGTCGGCACGGAACGCTCGTGGCAGACTGCGGTCGGTGAAATCGACATGGCCGCCCTGTAAAGTGATGGTTTCGATGTTGATATCCTGAGATGCCGATGTCTCCTCTGGATTCTCCTTCGTTTCGGTCACCTCCTCCAGAACAGCGGTATTAGCATCCTCCTCCTTGCGGAAAGCTTCTGCAAGATTCAGGCGGGCGTCTTCATCAATAAGTATTTTGGCGAAATAGTCACTGAGGGTGATCGATTCGATGGCGACCTTCAACGGTTCTGCCTGACCATTGATCCCGGCGAATTGCAGGTTGTCCCATTTCAACAGATCCTCACGGTGCGGGCTATCGAGCAGGTGGAAACGGCTGATGCCGATATCGCCGTCGTAAGTGACTTGCAATGGCTTGGAACCAGCGTCAATAGTGCTCTTCATCCGTGCATTGAGGTAACCGTCAACAAGAACCAGGTTCGCTTGTTCGGCGACGTATGGAGCGAAGGTCGAGAGAGGAATTTTTTTGAGGTGGGTATTCAGGCGAACCGATTGCTCGGCGAGTGAAGCCGTCCCCTTGATTTCGATTTGCCCCTTGCGCTGAAAAGTTGTTGAAAAGGTGAACGGACTCTCGATCTTTTCCGGTGCCGCCAGATTGTTAATGGTCAGGCTGAATTCGCCAGCTTCCAGCTTGGCAGGGGTCTTCGGGAGATTATCGTTAATCTCAAACGCCCAGTTCTCGATGGCTAATGTGCCGATGTGATAGCTGAAACCCGGACCTTCCTTGGTGCCCTCCGGCGCGGGTTTCTCGTCTGGGGCCTCCGTTAATTTGGCCAGGATTGGGAAGTTGCTCGAAAAGAAAGACCAATGGCCTTCGGGGCTGCGCGAGAAATTGACCAAACCGTCTTTATAACGAGCCGAGCCAACCTCCAGCCGGTTCTTGTCAAGGTCGAAGGAGAGGTCAGAAATCTCAACCAGGCCAATTCCCATTCCTTCCTGCTTATTGAAGGCCATGTAAGCATCCTGCCACTTGATCATGCCCCCACTGATCAGCATCGGTTGCTCTGGATTGATCACCAAATTTGCCTGAAGATCGAGCCTTCCGCCGAGCGGCACCGAGTAAGCGTCCTGATAGTAAGGATTATAGGCTGCCATATCGATATTGACCACTTTGGTTTGTAAATCCAGAGAGAAGGGGGCGAGCATAAAATGGCCGTTGATTTTAACCCTCTCGTCCCGCTCTGTTGCCAGGGAGAGATCGATGGGGATGCCGTTCTTTGTATCAAGAGCGAAATCCCGGACACTGAGATTGATCTCCTTTGCCACGGTATCGAAGCCTCCAGTTGGGAGGTTGTCCTCAAAGAAGAGCACCCCGTCACGAATCTCAAACGTATCGACCAGAAGCTTGAAAGGAACGGTCTCTTCTTTCTGCTCTTCTGAAGGCGTTTGCTCCTCTTCTGCCAGCGTCATTCGAGCGTGATTCCATTCGCCCTGTCGATCCCGTTTTAGTTGAACCTCAAGATTGTAAACACGTACCGTTGAGAGGTGTACTTCCTGTCTCAGTGGTTGAGATGGGGCGATCTCGACCTGTAGCAACGGCAGGAAAAAGAGCTTCTCCTGTTGCCGGTCCCATATGTCAAGTGAGGCCAGGTCTACTTTCCCGCTCAACTCAAGTTCACCGCCATGCTCGGCTGTGATTCGGTAGAGAATGTCGAGATCAAGGCTGAGTTTGCCATTGCGCAACACAACAGGCAGGTCGACCGGGACGTAACCAAGATAAAATGGCAGATCTATGTTATCCAGGACCAGGTCGAACTGCATCTCCTGAACGCTGGTAAACGGCTTCAGTTTGCCTTCGAGATTGATCGGGGAATCGTTGATGACTGCCCGAAATAGTGGCTGAGCAGGATTTTCGACCATGTAGGGGAGATTGCCGATCACCGGCAGGACCAGTTGCAGATCACGAATCGTATGGTGGACTTGTTCGTCAAGACTGCTGTCAATAAGATCGATCTGGCCATCATTGATCATAAGGTTGTTAATCGAGAAACGCGCTGGTTCGCCAGCGGGATCGCCAGGAGTCGCCAGCTCTTCTTTCGGAATCAAATCACTGAAGTTGAAGCGGTCAGCCGTCTGCCTCTCCAGGTGGATGTAGGGTTTGTCGAGGCGTAGTTCGTCGATTATCGGAGCCTGATGATAGAGCGATGCCATGCTCAGAGAGACGCTCAACAGGTCCCAGGAGACGAATGATTTGCCTGGATCCGTATCGCTTAGTTGAAGTTTACGGACCTCTACGCTGAGGCTGAATGGATTGATACTGATCGAGTCGATCTCGAGGGTCCGGCCGGTCTCTTCAGCGACCCAACTGCTGGCGCGGTCGCTGATGATGCCTGGCAGGATGAGTACGATGAAAATCAGGGCAAGAAGCAGGGTGGCTGCGCTTGCCAGCATAAAACGTTTCCAAGTGAACATAATGACCTATCCTCAAATTAGTATCTAAAGGCTAGCATGAAAGTTGCCAGACGCAACGAAGGTGTCTGAAATGATTAATGGTTGTGCTACTCGATGATGGCAGGGCCGCTACGCAGGCGTCTTTTTAGCAAGCTGTTTGCGATTGTGCCCTCACTGGAAAATTTTACTTGACCTGATTCAAACATACGTTTAAATCATACGTATGAATGTCGCTGCTATTTTTTTGTTTCCCATGGAGATGTAGAAATCCAATGAGCCAGCCAGACACCAAGCAGAGAATCCTCAGCGCAGCGGAGCATCTTTTCGCCAGGGATGGTTATCATCCCACCTCGCTGCGCAGTATAACTACTGAGGCCAGGGTCAACCTGGCCGCGGTCAACTATCATTTCGGCAGCAAAGAATCCCTTCTTGAAGCAGTCATCGAACGCCGCCTGAGCCCTCTTAATAAAATCCGCCTTGCCCAGCTTGAAGCTTTGTTGGAGAAAACCGAACGAGCCGGAGAAACACCAACTTGCCGAGAGGTCCTGCGGACATTTGTCGAGCCAACTCTCTGCTTACGTCTACAGGGCTCTGATAGCGAGAATTTTCTGGCGCTGATTGGCAGGATCCTCGCCGATCCGCGTGGTGTTGCCATGACGATCTTCATGCATCATATGGAGCCTCTGATGAATCGATTGTTTCAAGCCCTGGCTCTATCGCTGCCGGAATTATCGCGTCAGACTCTTTTCTGGCGGGTGCACTTTACTTTTGGCTCCCTGAGCCACATCATGCGCTGTCACGAGCGTCACGCCATAGTGCCGGAGGATGTCGATATCGAGATGCCTGTTGATGATCTGGTTGACCTCTTCCTCGACTTTGCTACGGCCGGCATGGAGGCGACTCAATGATGATACGTCTTAGCATCCTCTGCACGATACTGGTTCTGGCTGGTTGTTCATTGCATGACCCCACCAAGGTGGAGCTGTCAGTGACTCCACCACCGGAATATCTGGAAAATCAAGCGGTTGATGAGCCGGGGTTATCGGTCGATCAGTGGTGGTTGGTTTTTAATAATGAGCGTCTCAACCGGTTGATGACAGAACTCTTCGCTCAGAACCTGGAGATGACCCAGGCGATTGCCCGACTGGAACAGGTCGAAGCCGCTTTTAGAGTTACGCGCAGTGCCCAGTCACCGGTTCTTGCTGGTGGTGCAAGCCAGAGCCGCACAAGTCAGCCTGGTCTGCAGGACGATTTTATCGGTGATAACCAGCAGTTGTCACTGGCGGCCGGTTATGAGTTGGATCTATGGGGCAAGCTGGCGGCACAGAGCCGGGCGGCGGAATTAGAGCTGTCGGCGAGCCGTCAAGATGTAGAGACTCTCTACCTGGGGCTGTCAGCGCGATTGACTGACCTCTACTTTCTTGCTGTTGAGCAACGGGCTCAACTGGCACTGACCGAACAGTCTATTGCCTCTTTTGCTGATACGGTGGCACGTGTTGAAAACCGCTACAACCTGGGTTTGGTGCCAGCAGTTGATATGTATCAGGCACGTCAGAACCTGACCGGGGCCCAGGCCGCACGCTATCTTTTTGAAGCTCGCCTGGCTGAAGCCGAACACGCCATCGCTGTGCTGATCGGTCGCTATCCGGAGCGCAGTCCTGGTGGCGGTCTCGAACAATTGCCCAGCGCTCCAACCCTTTTTGCGGTCGGTATTCCCGCTGACCTGATCAGCCAACGACCCGACCTTCAGGCGGCTTTGCAACGTGTTGCCGCCGCTGACTCCCGTGTTGCTGCAGCGATTGCTGATCGTTTCCCCTCGATCAGCTTTTCTGGCGGTTACGGTTCTCTTCGTCAGGATGTTACCGCAGGCTTGATCAAGGGTGAATTCTGGTCCCTGCTCGGCAACCTGGCTTTGCCTATTGTTGATGGTGGCAGGCGGCGGGCCGAGGTAGAGAGAAAAGAGGCTGCTCTGCGCGAGGCCGTGGCTAACTACCAACAAAAAGTGCTGTCAGCTTTTCAGGAAGTTGAGGACGCCTTAATCAATAATTTTGCGACTGAACGACGTGTCGAGCATCTAGCAGAAACCGCGCAAGCGACTGGCGCAACCCTGAGGTTGTCCACGGATCGTTATCTTGCTGGCCTGGTCGACTACCTGCCTGTACTGACTGCTCAGCGCACTGATTTTGATATCAGTAGCCGCCTGCTTGGCGCACAACGCCAACTGCTCGCTGATCGCATTAGCCTGGCCAGATCGCTCGGGGGAGCTTGGATGCAGGACAAGATGAATTCACGGCTGCAGCTTGAAAAGGATAAGAAATAATGAAGATAAAAAGAGTTCTATTGCCAATTCTGGTAATCGTGATTGCCCTGGTGTTGACCTTTGTTCTGGTTAAGTCACGCAAGGCCCCCAAGCCTCATGAAACACCTTACTTAGGCCCCCTGGTTGAGGTGGTAGAGCTGGTTAAAGCCAGCCGCCAGGTTATCGTGAGTGGTACCGGGAGCGCCCAGTCGCGTTACGAAGTTGCTATTACGCCCCAGGTTAAAGGCCGCGTTAGCGAGATTGCTCCGCAGATGGTTGCCGGTGGCATCTTCCGGAAGGGGGACTTGCTCTTTGCCATCGAAGATGTTGACTATCAATTGGCGATCGCTCTGGCTCAATCGAATCTTGCTCAGGCTGAACTTGAGTTGCTGCGCAATGAAAATCTGGCTGAACTGGCCCGCAAAGAATGGCATGCGCTGAACAGTGATAGTAGTGCAGAGCCTAATTCACTGGTCATCTATGAGCCCCAGTTGAAAAGTGCCAGGGCGCAGCGCGATGCCGCTCAAGCCAATGTCAAACAGGCCGAACTCAATCTGCAACGGACCAGGGTGTTCGCACCTTTCAACTGTTACGTACGCAGCGAGCAGCTCGAAATTGGTCAGTTTATTAATGCCGGAGCTCCGGTAGCGACAGTGGCCGGGGTAGACCAGATAGAAATAGTTGTACCACTTCCCCTTGATGAACTTGTCTGGTTGCAGGTGCCACGCAGCGGTACGACACAGGGAGGTTCGTTGGCTACTATTGAACTGCAATCCGGCGGGCAGATATTTCAGTGGCACGGAGAAATAACCAGAGCCATGGGCGAAATCGACCCACGCAACCGGATGGCGCGCGTGGTGGTCACAGTTTCTGATCCTTATGCTCAGGACACTGAGGGGAAACTTCTGAATGATCTCTTGCCCGGTATGTTCGTTGAGGTTCATCTTCAGGGCGAAGAAATCTCTGATGTTATTGCTGTGCCGCGTGGTGTTTTGCACGATCACGACACCATCTGGATTGTTGACGAGGAAAACCGGTTGCATATTCGTGAGGTCGAAATTGTTCGCCGGGAACGTGATGAAGTCCTGATCCGATCAGGACTGAATGCCGGTGAGAAGATTGTCCTGACGAACCTTACCGGTGCAGCTGAAGGAATGCTGTTGCGGCCGCAGTTGCGGGAGGCAAAATAATGAACGGTGCAATTCGCTGGATGGCGGAGAATCACGTCGCCGCCAATCTGTTGATGCTGGTCTTAATCGTTGGGGGATTGATCCTCGGTTTCAGCATCAAGCAGGAAGTTTTCCCGGACATAACCCTTGATCGTATTCAGGTGAGCGTGGCTTACCCCGGTGCCGGCCCGGAAGAGGTTGAAGAGGGGGTCATTCTCAAGATTGAGGAAAATCTGACCGGGGTCGATGGTGTCAAACAGGTTAAATCCGTGGCTGCCGAAGGTTACGGGGTTGTCACTGCAGAGATTACGACTGATGCAGATATTGACCTGGTCCTGCAGGACATCAAGAGTGAGGTTGACCGGGTCATCACTTTTCCCCAGGATGCCGAAAAACCGGTGGTCAGCAAGATGCTTAACCGGCGTGAGGTCATCTCCGTGGTTGTTTACGGCAAGCTACCGGAACGCAGCTTACGAGAGCTCGCTGAGCAGGTCCGTGATGAACTGCTGCTGGAACCGAATATCACCCAGGTTGATCTGAGTGGTGTCCGGCCCTATGAAATTTCTATTGAGATCGATGAAACCAACCTGCGTCGCTATGGTCTGACTTTTGACCAGATTGCACAACGGGTTCGTCAGGCGTCTCTCGATCTTCCTGGCGGGACAATAAAAACCGGTGCCGGCGAGATTCTCGTCAGAACCAAGGAACGACGCTATGTCGGCCACGAATACGCCAGTATTGTTGTTCTGACCACTGCTGATGGTACAGAAGTCACTCTCGGTGACATTGCAACCGTTCAGGATGGCTTCGAGGAGACTGACCAGTTCGGGCTCTTTGATGGTTTGCCAGCAGCTATGGCCAAGGTCTACCGGGTTGGTAACCAGAAGCCGACGGAGATTGCCGACACAGTCAAAAAATATGTCGAGGCCAAACGACGTCAGCTCCCGGAATCAGTCAAACTGGCCACCTGGAACGACAATTCGGAACTTTTCAAAAGCCGTAAAGATCTCCTCGTCAGAAATGCCATGATCGGACTGGTGCTGGTCTTTTTTACGCTCAGCCTTTTCCTGGAAATCCGCCTGGCGCTCTGGGTCATGCTTGGCATCCCTATCTCGTTCTGCGGTGCGCTGCTTTTCATGCCGGCAATCGATGTCTCGATCAACATGATCTCGCTGTTTGCTTTTATCATGGCACTTGGCATCGTGGTCGATGATGCGATTGTCGTCGGTGAGAATATTTATGAACACCGACAAACCGGCAAACCCTATCTGCAAGCGGCCATTGATGGCACGATCGAGGTTGCCCAACCGGTGGTCTTTGCGATCCTGACCTCGGTAACCGCCTTTTTACCTTTGCTCTTTACCAGCGGCATCATGGGTAAGTTCATCATGGTGATCCCGGCGATTGTCATAACTATTCTGCTGGTGTCACTTATAGAAGGCCTCTTTATTCTACCTGCTCACCTGTCGATCGGTAAGCCTCGGCAGGCTCCAGGTGGTTTATTGGGCATCCTCGATAAAAACCGACGGCGTTTCGGCAGCGCTCTGCAGAAATTCATTAACGGGCCGTACCGGAGGACCCTAGATCTTTGCCTGGAGAATCGCTATACGACTGTCGCTGTGGCCTGTGCGGTTTTGATGTTTGTTGGCTTCGGTCTGGTCGGTGGTGGAATTGTCAAATTCAGGTTTATGCCTACGGTTGACAGTAACGTCATTCAGGTTGCTCTCGAGTTGGCGCCGGGCAGTCCCGTAGAGTTAACCACCCAGATTCAGGAACAGGTCGTCAACGCCGGGCTTGCCGTAGTTGCCGAGTATGATCAAGAACTCCCACCGGGCGATTCTGTCATGCGTCACGTTTATGCGAATGTCGGTTCGACAACTGCGGGTCGTGGTCCGGCTGGTAATTTTTCCAGTTCGGGAGGGAACCTTGCCAGCATCT
>DAOWJU010000204.1 GCA_030640215.1 Desulfuromonadales bacterium | reverse complement strand
CAGATCGGTTTCATCGAGAAACACTTTTGCCTGGTCGCGCAGTTGTGGATCAACAAAGAGCTTGGTGAAGGCCTGACCGATGACTTCCTCAGCTTTAATGCTGAGCATCTCCTCCGCAATCTGATTAATATGAGTGACGCGATTACGGCGGTCGGTGACGATCAGACCATCGGCAGCGCTACGCAGGATATTGTCGACCTGCTGCTTTGCTGTTTGCGTGTCGTGAAGTGCCTGCTGCAGGGCCAGCTCTGATTGTTTTCGCTCCGTAATGTCGAGGAATGTTCCGATCATGCCGGCAGGGGTGCCGTCGGTATCAGTGAAAATCTTTTTATAGTAAATGACATCACGCAAAGAGCTGTCTGCATATTTAACGGAAGTTTCATATCTCTGTTCCCCCCCTTGCTGCCAAAGATCAACGTCGGCCTGCTGGTAAACTTTAGCCAGGTCCGGCGGGGCGATGTCAAAGACTGATTTGCCGACTAACTCGTCGCGGGAGATGCCAATGTACTCTGCAAAGGCACTGTTGCAACCTATGTAGCGAAATTCAGCATCCTTGTAGAAGATCGGTCCGGGGATAGTGTCAATCAGGTTTTGCAGAAACGTCAACTGGTCATTAATCCCTTTGCGTTTAGCTGTGACACCATCCATCAGGAGTTGAATGGAATTTGCCAGGTCTCCCAGTTCTTCATAATCACTGATTTCGAGCCCCAATGGCTCCTCTTGTTGTCTGGCCTGGAGACGAACTTTTTCGGCCAGGTTAACCAGCGGAGATGTCAGTCGGTTACTGAGAAACCGTACAATCAGAATCGTCATCACTGAAAGTAAAGCAAGAGCAAGTATGAGGTAGGTACGGGCCTGATGGATTGGCTGGTAATTCTCTTTCAATGGTGAAAGCGCAACGAGTGTCCAGTTGAGAGGCGAGACATGTTGAAAAGCTCCAATCATCTCCTGGCCATCCATCGTGATTTTGGTGATTGGTCCACGACTGGTTGTGAGAAAGTCTACGATATGCTTGCGAGTGAAAAATCTATCTGCTGAACTAAGAATATTGTTCCGATTCGGGTGTATGACCAGAGTTTCATCTTGGTCAATCATCAGGTAATAGCCTGCATCGCCTATCTTGCTGTTAATCAGTGTATGCAGGAAATTGTTGCCGTACAGGTCAAAGCTGCCGCCAAGGATTGCAATAACCTCATTGTTGTTGTTGAGAATAGGTTCCGTTAGCATAATGATCGGGTGCTGGTGCTGTTGGCGGGCTTTAATGGGGGTAGAGATATACGGCTGTCGTGTCTGCAAGGTGATTTTGATGTAATCGCGGAATGAGAAGTCCATGCCGATGACATCTTCTTGGCGTGGATTGACCGCAAGCAGGCGGCCATCAGGGCTGAAAAGGATGAGCCCGTTGTCAAATGTCAACAGATCCGTGTTCTGCTTTTCAAGGAACAGCTGCATTTTTGCGGGATCGTTCAGAATGTGATGCGGTATGGTCTCCTTGATGACCTCAAGCGTGTATAAGGCATGCTCAATTCTGCTGGAAATTCCGTTTGAAGTGACAGATAGACTGTCAGCAAGATGCGAAAAGGTTGCCGTTTTGAACTCTTCTTCAAAATAAGAGAGGCCCAACCAGCTGAGCAGGGTCATAAAGCCCAAAACCAAGAGGGAAACCGTAAGCGCAATACGTGTTTTAAGGTGATAAGACAATGGAAAATCAACTCTTTGGAAGATGTTGTCATGTGCCGGAAATTATTCCACTCCGACATAATAACGTTGTGAACCTGTGGAAGCAAGGTAACAGCGTTATTGCTCAAGAAATTTGCTTAATGGCCAAAGTTGATTAACCTTTAGGGTGTGACCTGAGGGGTAGCAGCCATGTTTAAAATGTTGAAAACGACAATAGTTATCCTATGCTTCTGGGTGGCCACGGTCTGTGCCGAGCAGGTCTCCAGTGTTGTTGCATTGTTTGATCAGCAAACCAGCGAGCGCATTGAGGGGGTGTTGCAAAGTCGTGGACCCATGTCGGCACCATTGGTCGGCGTCTCTCGTTTATTCTCACACGAAGAAATCTTCAAACTCTATCAACAAAGAGAGTTTCTGCCGATCTGGATCGATGGCTGGCAGTTAAAGCCCGAAGCGCTGACCCTGTTGGATAGTCTCCGTGGTGCCGGGGCACACGGACTTTGTAGTAATGATTATCTACTGGCGGAGCTGGAGGGCTTACTTCGCATTCAAATGGATTTTGCCAGGCACAACCTCCCTTTAGCTCCTGATAATCGCGCTGTTCTCGATCTCTTCCTCTCGCAGGCTTTTCTGACTTTTGCGACCCATCTGGTGGAAGGCCAGGTTGATCCGGCCCTGGCCCATGTCGACTGGCGGAGCAGGCGACGCAAGGCTGATCTGATCAAACTTCTGGAATATGCTATTGAAAATCATCGAGTGTCGCAGGTGCTGGAAGATCTGATTCCTCCTCACGAAGAGTATCAGCGGCTCCTTGACGCACTCAGTAAATACCAGACAATCTCTGCTCATGGTGGATGGCCCGAAATCCCGGCGGGTCCGACTATCAGGCAGGGCGACCGTGATGAAAGAGTGCCTTTGTTAAGGACACTTTTGATGAAAACAGGTGATCTTGAATCCGTCATTGCAACAGACGATGATTATGACCAGCAGACGCGTGCAGCGATAAGCACCTTTCAGGTCCGGCATGGATTGGTCGATGATGGAGTTGTCGGGCCTAAAACTCTTGAACTGTTGAATGTCTCTGTGGAAGAGCGCATTCGACAGATCGAATTAAACCTGGAACGCTGGCGGTGGATGCCGAAGAGTTTCGGCGAGCGGCACATCCGGGTGAATGTCGCTGATTTTTCTCTTCAAGTCTTTGAGGACGGCGAGGCCGTTATGCAGATGGCGGTGATCGTCGGCACGCAATATCGCAAGACGCCGGTCTTCTCTGCACGTATGACCTATCTGGAGTTTGCTCCTTACTGGACCGTTCCTCCAACCATCCTGAGAGAAGACAAGCTGCCGAAAATCAAGAGTCATCCTGATTATCTGGAGGAGAAGCATTTCCGTATAATTTCCAGAGAGAGTAGAAATATAACGATTGATCCGCTTGAAATCGATTGGGAAATGGTGGAGGCTTCCAACTTCCCGGGATTGCTACGCATGGACCCTGGCCCATGGAACCCGTTGGGGCGTGTGAAATTCATGTTCCCAAACAGGTTCAATGTCTACCTGCATGATACCAACCAGAGATATCTTTTCGACAACAATACCCGGTCGTTCAGCTCCGGTTGCATTCGGGTCAAAAGCCCTCAGATGCTAGCTTCTTATCTACTCGGGCGGAATTTCGGATCAGGAAAATTGCAGGAACTTTTCGAAGCGACTGCTCCAGAACAAATCTCAATCAAACCTTTGACTGTACATATCCAGTACTGGACAGCATGGGTTGATCGGGACGGCCTGGTTAACTTCCGACCAGATATCTACTTTCGAGATCTTGATCTTGACGTTGCTCTGACGGAACCGGCTTATCGGGTCATTGATCAGTTGCAAGTCAGTGCCGGAACCCGTTTGGCAAAGAACGAAAATAATGGACTTAGAAGAGGTCCTTAAGCCAGCCGAAGGCGACCATGGTGCCGATGGCAGAGCCGAAGGATGAGAGGAAGAAGACCAATAGGACTCTGGTCAAACGGTTGCGCCACCAACCACTCAGCTTGGCAATGTCTTCCGCGACATATTCCATATCTTTGACTTGCGGCGGGGCGACATAGGCTTGCACCAGGCCGGTGACAAAGCCAGCGCCGATGGTTGGGTTGAGCGAAGTGATCGGAGCGGCGACAAAGGCTGCCAGAATCGTCAGGGGGTGGCCCAGGGCAATCAGAGCCCCTAGTGCAGAGAGAACCCCGTTGGCAAGAACCCATGCCACGGCAGCATCGGTCAGCTGTTGCGTATTCCCCATCATAAATCCTGCAATAAACAACCCGACCACAATCGCCGGTATCAGCCATGGCAAAATCTTTGAGAGCTTAGTCTTCTCAGGGACAACAGAAAGTTCACTAATCTCTTCACTGGAAAAATTTTTCGACAGTTTTTTGAGAATCCCTGGCATGTGCGCCGCGCCGACAATTGCGACCACCTTCTCACCGGGGGCTTGGCGGATGTAGTGGGCCATGTAGCTGTCACGTTCATCAACAAGGGTCGTCTTGACCGTTGGTAGAACCTCCGACATTTCGTCCAGCATGGCTGAAAGAGTATCAGTCTGACGTAGTTTTGCGAGCTCCTCTTCATCAAGTTCCTGGGAATCGAACAGGCTGGCCAGTAGCGTCGAGAAGAGCATCAGCTTCTTCCATAAACCAGCTTTGCGCCAGGCACGCAGCAGGGTTGTGCGGATCTCGCGATCTACCAGTTCCACATTCTTGCCGAGTTCTTCGGCCGTCTCTGCAGCAGCAGCCAGTTCAGAACCGGGTTTAACTCCTGTCTGTAGCCCCATGCGTTTTTGAAATGAAGATAAGGCCAGATTTGCCAGCAGAAAGGGCGCTTGCCCCTGCTTAATGACCTGAATCAGGTTGAGTGATTCCCAGTGGCGGGGATTGCGCAATGCTTTGTGTCGCTGCTCATCCAGTTCAATGCAGACCGTATCCGGATTCTCTTCCTGAATGACGGCCTTGACGGTTTCGACAGATTCCTGGGATATATGTGCAGTACCAACCAGGACAAATTCCCGATTGTCGATGGTCACACGATGTATGTCGGTATTCTCAACGGTGTTCATAATAGCCTTTCAAAAAAACTAGAAGGGTTTCTATATAGAAAAAGACGCCGGGATTCCCGACGTCTTCTCTTTTGCTCTCCACACCTATCGTGGGTCCGTGGCCTCACGACGACGACCAACTAAGTGGGTGGGACTATGAACGCTTCAGGCGTCCCGCTCCGCGACGGGCTTGCACACCACGCTCATAAGATTCCTTCCCGATAATAAAACATTCCGCGTGAGCATAGTGACCTCACCTACAGGGCAGAGAGCAGAGCTAATGATTTATGTTTTTCAGTATAGGAAAAATGCCTCTGTAACTCAAGGATAAACCCGCCAAAAAGAATGCGTCTGCTTAAAAAGCTGGCAAGAGCTGCATTTAATAAATGCAGTTTCTTATCTCTGAGTCGAAGATGCCATTTTGTAAGCATCCGATTTTAAACGGTTATTTGAAGGCGTTATAGATGGCACGGCTTATGCTCTGGTCTCCTTGTGTACTCTGAAAGTGTGCAGCGTTGTTTTTTTACTTCTGTGCTCCGGTGGTTAAGACACCTTTCTGATTTGAAAAGGAGAAATTGAAGATGAAAAAAGTAGAGTGTATTGTCAAGCCGTTCAAGCTGGATGATGTCAAAAATGCAATTACTGATTTGGGCATCAGTGGCATGACTGTTAGTGAGGTCCGTGGCTTTGGACGCCAGAAGGGACATACAGAGCTGTACCGTGGTGCTGAATACCAGGTTGATTTTCTGCCCAAAATCAAAATTGATCTCGTGGTGGCGGCAGATCAGGTCGACGCCATCGTTGCAGCGGTGCAAAAGGAAGCCAGCACCGGCCGTATCGGTGATGGCAAAATTTTCGTCACTGATGTTGAGCAGTCGATCCGGATTCGTACCGGTGAAAATGGCCATGAATCACTTTAAATCAATTGAACTCTGATAACTATTAAGGAGTAAATTATGAAGAAGTCTCGTATTGTTCTACTTGCTGGTTTAATGGTGCTTCTACCTGCTCTGGCCTTGGCTGGAGATGAGCCCGTCTCTGAAATGACCTATATACTGAACACCTTCTCGTTCCTGATCATGGGTGTCCTGGTGATGTGGATGGCCGCTGGTTTCGGCATGCTCGAAGCGGGCCTGGTCCGCTCCAAGAACGTTGCGACCATTTGCCTCAAAAATATTTCACTGTTCGGTATTGCCGGCGTCCTCTTCTACCTCTGTGGTTATAACCTGATGTATGCAGGAGTTGATGGTGGCTATGTCGGTTCTTTTGGTCTCTGGGCCGCTGATGATGCTGCAGCGTTAGCTGGTGATTACTCCGCCGGTTACTCTGCCTCTTCCGACTGGTTCTTCCAGATGGTCTTCTGTGGCGCTGCCTGTTCGATCGTCTCAGGTTGTGTCGCTGAACGCATCAAACTCTGGTCCTTCCTGCTCTTCTGCGCGGTCCTTTGCGGTGTCATCTACCCAATCCAGGGTTCATGGGGTTGGGGTGGTGGCTGGCTCTCAGAGATGGGTTTTGCCGATTACGCTGGCTCTACCATCGTTCACTCGGTCGGTGGCTGGGCCGCTCTGACTGGTGCCATCATCCTCGGTGCCCGTAAAGGCAAGTATGGTAAAGAAGGCCGCGTTAATCCGATGCCAGGCTCCAATATCCCGATGGCCACTCTCGGCACCTTCATTCTCTGGATGGGCTGGTATGGCTTCAACGGTGGTTCGGTGCTTGCTCTTGGTGATGCTGCTTCTGTTATCGAAATGTCTAACGTCATGGTCAACACCAACATGGCTGCCTGTGGCGGCATGATCGCCTCCATGGCCATGGTGCAGATTCTTTATAAGAAGGTTGATGTCACCATGGGGCTCAACGGCGCTCTGGCTGGTCTGGTTTCTATCACTGCCGGTCCTGCAACGCCATCACTCGGTGCGGCTATCCTGATCGGTGCTGTCGGTGGTGTGCTGGTTGTTCTGGCTGTGCCTTTCTTTGACAGACTCAAAATTGACGATGTGGTCGGTGCTCTCTCGGTTCACCTGGTCTGTGGCGTATGGGGTACTATGGCCGTACCATTCACTGACGCTGAAGCAAGTTTCCTGACCCAGTTTGTCGGCGTCTCTGCTACGGCTGTTTATGTTCTGGTTGCTTCATCGGTTGTCTGGCTGGCCATCAAGTACACCATCGGTATTCGCTGCAGCGAAGAAGATGAATACCGCGGTCTCGACCTCGCCGAGATTGGTATGGAAGCCTATCCTGACTTTCAGACTGTACATCTGGGTGGCATGGGCGGTGGCCCCTCTAGCGGCTTTGCCGGAGCTCCTGTTGCGTCACGTGTGGCAACGACACCGGTTCGTCAGAGCTGATAGTTCAATACCCTTTGATACAAGCGATATCAAGCTGGAAAGAGCCTGCCTGACGATCAGCGATGAACAAGCCGAAACTATTGATGTTGGTTAAGTCCATGGGGGCAACTGTAGAAAGTTTGATGCCGTGATGAGTGGGGATAAAGGCTGCGAAGGGCAGGGCGATTTCCTGCCAGCTGTCTTTTATGGTGGTGAAGGTACTCTGGTAACTGACGCCGTCAAAAAACAGGTCTGTGTGCAAGCTGAGTTTGTAGCTTTTGCCGTCCCCGCGCAGGCGGAGCTTGAGGCCTGAATGTTGAGCAAGATCATAGTGGTCCGAAGTGGAGCGTATCGAGGCGAAACCACCGCTGTTTTCAAGTGAAACCGTGCCGGAGAAGTGTAAGCCGACCTGGTCGATATATTCAGAATGACTTTGCGAACACCCGCCCATGATCCTGTCGTCTACGGCTTCCCAATTGTGGAGAGTCTGTGTGTTGAAATCCAGAATTGTGTCCTCTGTTGTATTGCTCATTAGTTTCCCCCGGAGAGTAATGTTCTCTCGCATCAATTGAAGCTCATAATCGTTCCTGTAAAGATGGCTTCTACCGTGACTTGGGGGGCTCTGTCAACAGCATGCGCTGATTGCTCCTGCTCTCGTCGCTTCTACTGGAGTGAGATCCATTGTCGTGATAAATTAAACCTGATCAAAAGTTCCCGTCAGCCCTGAGATTACGATAAACGGCAGGAGTCACCTTTTATTGTCATGCAATTGCTGAGATCCCTTCTTCTACTAATTGTTCCCGGCGTACTCTTTGCTGTTGCTCTCTATCTGCAACTCAAGGTTGTGATCCCCGCAACCTGGCATCCTCTTCTGACAATGTTCCCTTACCTGGCTGTCGTTGCTGGTCTGTTCCTCGGCTGGCGTTTCAACCGAACCCGTGTGCTTTGGGCTATCGCCTTATTGATCCTCGTTGAGCGCGCTCTGGTGCTGACAACGCCTTATGGTCGCGAGTATGTTTTGCAACTGGCACCGCTTCTCGTTCCATTGAACCTGGCTCTTTATAGCTGGTGGTCAGAACGTGGTCTGTTTACTTTGCATGGCTTTTTGCGTTTAGTGATCTTCCTCCTGCAACTGGGTGGAGTTGTCTGGCTGTACTTTGCCAGAGCCGGGGAGACCATGGCATGGTTAAGCCGACCGCTGTTTGCCAGTGGCTTGATTGACAAGACTCCCTTTTCTCAGATTACCTGGTTGTTTATATCGCTTAGCTTGATTGCTCTGATAATTCGCTTCTGCAGAAAACCGGAGGCTTTGGAGGGCGGCTTTTGCTGGATAACAATTGCCGCTGTTGCAGGTTTCTGGTGGCCGCAGCAATTTGCTTTCTGGGGTGGCGTCGGAGCATTCATCCTGATGATTGCCCTCATCGAGAGCAGCCTCAAGATGGCGTTTAATGATGAATTGACCGGCTTGCCAGCTCGCCGAGCCATGAATGAATCCCTGCTCAAGGTCGGTCGTCGCTATACGGTGGCGATGGTCGACGTGGACCACTTCAAAAAAGTAAACGACACACATGGGCATGATGTCGGTGATCAGGTGTTACGCATGGTCGCTACCTGCCTGCGTCGGGTCACCGGTGGCGGTCGTGCTTATCGATACGGTGGTGAAGAGTTTGTCGTAGTCTTTCCAAGCAAGGGTCTGGAGCGTACTTTGCCACATCTTGAGGATTTACGTGAGACGATAGGCCGTGCAGGGTTTGTGATCAGGGGGCGTAAAAGGCCTAAGCAGAAACCTGAGAAGTCGAGCAGTAAAAATACCGAAAAATCAAAGCTGCATGTGACCGTCAGTATTGGTGTGGCCAGCCGTGATGATAATAATACCACTCCAGAGCAACTGATAAAGGCTGCTGATAAAGCTCTCTACAAGGCGAAGAAGGGTGGGCGAAACCAGGTTTGTTCGGCTTGATATCTGTAGCTCCCCTACAAAATAAACGGCCGCTGGTTTCCCGGCGGCCGTTTATCGTTCAGAGTCTGTTAAAGATGCTCAGCCGATTTTCTCTTCAGGATAAGCTGTGATGTGGTGGATCGTGAGGTCCGAACCACGGAACTCGTCCTCATCCTCCAAACGTAAACCGAAGACTTTGACGATCACGCTGTAGACGGTAAATCCGGTAACAAGCGCATAGGCTATGGCGAGCAGGCTGCCTACCAGTTGTGACATGAAGCTGACACCACCCAGGCCACCCAGGCTTGTGTAACCAAAAATGCCAGTAGCGATCCCGCCCCAGGTGCCGATCATGCCATGTAGCGGCCAGACACCAAGCACATCATCAATCTTGAGAGTCTCTTGTTCCCACTGGAAGCCGTAAACAAAGATCAGGGCCGCGATGCCACCAATCAAGAACGCCGCGAAAGGATGAACCAGGTCGGAACCGGCACAGATAGCAATCAAGCCGGCCAGGGCACCGTTGTGGGCAAAGCCAGGGTCGCATTTTGTGCAGACGACGGCAAATATGACGCCACCGACCATCGCCATCAGAGAATTGACGGCCACCAAGCCTGAGATGCCATTCAGGCTCTGGGCGCTCATGACGTTGAAGCCGAACCAGCCTATGGCCAGAATCCAGCTACCGAGAGCCAGAAACGGGATGTTGCTGACCGGAATCGCATGGCTCTTGCCACGCACCCAGCGCCCCATGCGGGGACCGAGCAGAAGCACGGCGGTCAAGGCCAGCCAACCGCCCATAGAGTGGACAACCACGCTGCCTGCAAAGTCATGGAACGGGGCACCGAAGGTACTTTCAAACCAGGCTTGCAGGCCGGAGCTGTTTTGACCCCAGATAAATGATTCGAAGAACGGGTAGGTGAGCCCGGCAAAAATTCCACCCGCCAGGACTTGTGGCCAGAAACGGGTTCGTTCGGCAATGCCTCCGGAGATGATCGCCGGGATACACGCAGCAAAACAGAGGAGGAAAAAGAAACGCACCAGCTCATAGCCCTGGTTGCTGCCGACCAGTTCTTCTGCGGACATGAAGAAATGAATACCATAGGCAATCGGGTAGCCGATCAAGAAGTAGACGACAGTCGAGACTGACCAGTCGGTGAGAATTTTCACCAGAGCATTGGTCTGGTTCTTCTTGCGAACGGTGCCAACTTCCAGAAAGGCAAAGCCGGCGTGCATGGCAAAAACCATGACCGCACCGAGCATCAGAAACAGAACATCACCGGAGCTGGTAAGAGATTGAACTGCGGAATCCATGAATGAAGACCTCCTCGTCTTTTGTTACAAACTGCAGACAGCATTGTCCGAGCTGCTGCAGAGCATTGTCAAAACATCTCCAGAACGTATTTCAATCCTGAACATACTTCAAGACTTGTGCCGTAATTAGTGTCTATAATTACGGGTAGTTATGGATGCGTGCTGAGGGACTGAAGATGCTTTTGCTTATTTGTCAGGCAGGTGTGGCCTGAAAATTAGGCAGACAAGCTTCCAGCAGCTTTTTTGCCTTTCAAGGGTAGACTGCAAATTCAGAAAAGAGATTCGCTGGAAAGCATGACCGTTGGCTGTCTGAGTGGAGATGTGATAGCTTGAGAGCAGATTATTTATGGGGTGATTATATGTCTGAGCATGTTAAAAGAAATTTTGCCGTCAACTTTTCCCGGGGCTTTTTTGCCCCGTTTCGAAGCGTTCGAATCTTACGTGTAAATCCAAGACTCATCCAGTATATTGTCATTCCTTTTCTGATCAATACGCTCGTGTTTTCAGGAGCTGTGTACCTTGGGTTGGATTTTTTCGGAAGTACCGTTGTTGAATATATCCCAGAGGGTGAAGCCTGGTACTGGGCGGTCCTTTACTGGTTGCTTTGGGTTGTTGCTGTTCTGCTGACGGCGGTACTGGTCTTTTTCAGTTTCACTGTGGTTGGCAATCTGCTGGCGTCCCCGTTTAATGATCTCTTGTCGGAGCGTACTGAGGAAGTTTTGAGTGGCGAGGTCAATGATGAGCCCTTTTCTGTCGGCAGGTTTCTACGGGACGCCTGGCAGACAATCCTGATGGAAGCCAAAAAAATGTGGGTGTTTGTCGTGGTCATGGTGCTGATCCTGCCGCTCAACCTGCTCCCCGGTGTCGGCAACAGTATCTATACCATTCTGGCAATCAGCTTAACGCTCTTTTTTCTCTGCTTCGAATATCTAGGTTTTGTTCTGGTGCGTAAACACCAGTTCTTTCGTGAACAGAAACATTATATTTTTGCGCGCAAATTCCTCATGCTTGGATTCTCTTGCGGCGTTATGGCCCTTCTGGCTATTCCGTTCTTTCAACTCTTCTGCATTCCTCTCGCCGTGATTGGAGCAACGCGTCTCTGGTGTGAAGAAGAAGGGTTGATTAAGATTGAACAAGGACGCCAGCTTCGTGATGATTCCATGGTTTGAGTTGATAATGTCTCTTCCCCATAAATTCATAAAAAACTGTAACACCCTCAATGTCACGCTACTGTTGCTTCTGCTGCTCATGGTGCCGGTGATGAGCAACGCTTCTACAAAACAACAGGTAAAAGAAGCCGTAACGCTACTTGAACAGAAAGAATATGTTCAAGCCCTTGATCTGCTCCACACCATTGAAGCCAGTATCCTGAACCCTGATCCGATATCAAATCTCTTTGCCTTTGCCTATCTCGGCCTGGGTTATCAACTGCTTGCCTCCGGCGATTTTTTTGCAGCACGCGAAGCTTTCACAGAAGGTCGTCTTTACAATGAAGATGATGTGCGTTTCTGGCAGGGCGAGGCAATGACCTTGTACAAACAAGGACATTATGCTGAGGCGGCTTCAACCCTTGATCAGGCGCTTGGCATTGCTCCAGACAACGCCGATATTTATCGCCTGCTGGGTCAATCCTACTATGCCGATGGCCGCATGGCCGAGGCTGTGGATGCCTTGACAAGATCAAGCGAGCTTGGTGGCGGTGCTGATGTCGTAAAGCTTCTGGAGAAAGTGCGTCGTGAATGGCAGATTGAACAGGAGATGGGACAGGAAGTTCGTGGCCATTTTCAGTTGTCTTTCATTGATGGTGGCCAGGGCGCCAGTCTGGCGACGGCCATTCTCGAAACGCTGGAAGACGCATATACTGAAATCGGCGCGGATCTGGCTTTTTATCCTGATATAAGAGTGCCGGTACTTCTTTACTCCCACAAGGATTTTTCAACAGTCACCCGTTCACCGGATTGGGCCGGTGCTGTATATGACGGTAAAATCCGCCTGCCGCTAGGTGGTATGCATCATATGACCGATCGACTGGCAGCGATGCTTTATCACGAATATTCGCATGTTTTGGTCCACTTTCTGACTAATCGTCATGTGCCCGTCTGGCTCAATGAGGGGCTGGCCGAGTTGGCAGGGCGGCGTATCTACTCTGCACCATTGGTCGATCTGCCAAAGATTTCTAAGGACAACCAGTTGATCCATTGGGACGACCTTGTCGGACCTTTTACTGGCCTCGCTGAAGACAAAGTCAAGCTGGGTTATGAACAGAGTTACTCACTGGTTGATTTTATGGTCGACAGGTATGGCTGGCACAAGATGGCGGAATTGCTGGAATTGCTAGGCAGACGACAGGCGTGGCAGAAGGCCATTGCTGTTGTTTATCAGGACTACGGATTGGATTGGCCTGCCATCCTTGCGGAATGGCAGGCCAGCCTCTAGTCCTCAAATCAGAAACGTACACTGTACCCATCCAGAGTTTCCGGATGGGTACTAACTTATACGACTACTCGGACTTTTCCTCTTCTGTTGCTTCTTCCTGAACCGGTTCCTGCGGAACCTCTTCGACCCTGATCTGTTCAACTTCTTCTTCAAGGGTCGCTGCTTCAGCTTTCAACTCATCAATCCTCTTCAGGATTTCTCTGACTTCGGCCAGATTCAGAATATTCTTTTTACCAGCCTCACGTAGATCATCGATCAGTTTGCCGAGATCGCCATGAGCTGCATTGATTTTTTTGTGTAATGCAGAGAGATCGATTTTCTTTTGTACCAACTTTTTGTACTGATTTGCTTTGAAGGTTGCTGTACTCCAAGCGTGCTTGGTACTCCCCCATATCTTCTCAGTGGTTTCCTTTAGTTTCTCAACCTGATCTGCTTGTGGCTGCTCCTGCTCCTCTGTGTCAGGCGTTTGTTCCTTCTGGTCCTTTTCTTGTTCGTCCATGTAGTCCTCCCTGATTGTTTGTATTAAAGCTTATCATCGGCTAATGAATGGTCAAGGATATCAATTTATATGATTTCTTGCTCCTGTAAATGTGATCGTCTACACTGTACAAGTTTTTAATATTAAGGAGGAAAAATATGGCTTCAGCTGAAAGAGGACAAACCAAGTATCAGATCAACTTGCGGCGTTATTTGCGCGAGAGTGGCGTTGATCGTGATCTAACTCGAATTATTTGTGAAATAGCCAACGCATCAAAATACATCATCAACGCGATCCGTACTGGTGACCTTGGTGTTGCCGGAACATCCAACCTCTATGGTGAACAACAGCTGGAACTTGATGTTCTCTCTGATCGCATCATTCAGAAGCGGTTGATGTATTCCGGTGTTATTGCCAAGATGGCTTCGGAAGAGGTAGATGAAGTCGTAGAGGTGACAGTTCGGAACAACGGCCGTTATTCTATAGCCTTTGATCCCCTTGATGGTTCTTCTCTGGTTGATGTTAATCTTGCTGTCGGAACGATTGTTTCGATTTACGAGGGGGACAATCTTTTACGGCCTGGCCGTAATCAGGTCGCTGCCCTTTATGTTCTTTATGGCCCACGCACAACCATGGTGGTCTCAACCGGAAAGGGTGTGCATGAATTTGCCATGAACCAACTGATGGAATTCGACATGGTCCAGGAAAATATTCAGTTGGAAGGTCCGGCCAAGATCTATGCGCCAGGAGGTTTACGTAGCAAGTATACTCCAGGGACATTGAAATTTGTTCGCTCTCTCGAAGCAAACGGTACGAAGTTACGATATTCAGGCGGGTTTGTTCCAGATATCAACCAGGTTTTGATCAAGGGGGGTGGAATCTTCATGTATCCGCACCTTACTGATAATCCGCACGGTAAGTTACGTCTGCTTTACGAGTTGAATCCCATGGCCTTTTTGGTTGAACAAGCTGGTGGCACTGCTTCAAATGGTAAACAGAGAATTCTGGATATGACACCTGAGAGTCTAGATCAGTGCGCACCGGTCTTTATCGGTACTAAGGAGTCGGTTGCTTTTGCGGAGCGGTGTCTTCTGGAGGAGGAGGGTACGTAATATGCTCAAAAGCAAAAAAGGATCAAAGGCAAAAGGGGACACGTAACGAGTACATGTCCCCATAATATGTTGCTTTTAAAACAATAAAGCCCGGCAGAACAATCTGCCGGGCTTTGCTGTATCTGTACTTGTCTGACAGTTAGCCAGCCAGTTCTTTACCTTTATCAAAACCTAAAGCATAGGCTTTCTTGTTGAGATCCTTGAAGGCTGCAGGTACTTTACGCAGAACTGCTTCCTCACCAGATTCTCTGGCAACAACACCAGTCAAACCGATAACCGCGCCAAGGGCGACGACGTTGGCAACGATTTCGCGTCCAATGTCTTCCTTGGCCATACGCGTAATTGGCAGGCGAAGGACTTTAAAATCGCCTTCTGGAGCTGTGTGCACGAAGTCAGCGTCGATCAACAGCAGACCGCCTTCCTTGATGCCGTTTGCGTATTTGTCGGCAGCGTCCTGGGCCATTGCCAGGCAGGTATCAACAATCGTTGCT
>DAOWJU010000285.1 GCA_030640215.1 Desulfuromonadales bacterium | reverse complement strand
GTCAACTTCCTCACTACCAACCGGCTCGCCATCGGTATCAAACAGATGTGTCGTCAATCGACACTCAGGTCCGACCAGTCCGGGACCATCTATCGTCAAGGCAACCAGGTTATTCCGACTGTCCGTATCATCCCGGGCGTCTATATCATCCAGGGCCTCAGCATCATCCAGCTTGAGGCCCTCACAGATTTTCTCGAAACAGGCCGCATGTATAAAGCCACGACGGCGGCTACGCAGATCAAAGTAAAAATGTCCACCACCTGAGAGGGATTGGCGACAACAACAGGGACACTCAAGAACCAGATGGCGGCGATAATTGACAGACATTTCATCAAGAGCATCCGGCATCAAGCCAGCCGAACTAACACTCATGAGGTTTGGCTCAGCATCGAACTGGCTCAGGGCAAAGTCGGCCAACTGTTTGAGTTGACCATGTACTGCGGTGTTACGAGCGTGGGTAAGAACCGGTCGTATACGACTGGAAAAGCCGGAAGCAAGACCTTCCACCTTGGGGCTCTTGCTGATGCAGATATCCAGAACCTGATAATCACGTTCCCGCGCCGCATAAGTGAGAAATTCATGAACCCGGACTTCGGCATTCAGACGGGCACGCGTATCGACCAGACTGGGAAGCAGCCAGAGTCGGTCGGTGCGTTCAGCAGTGGCCAGGATCTGACGCAATGCATCAGCATTAATCAGCGCGGCACGATCTTTAATCGGCACCAGGACAAGATCGGCAGCCAGCAAAGCGGCCTCGGTAAACCAGTCGAGTATTGGCCGGGTATCAAGGATCAGAATGCCGGGCAGTGCAGCAGAGTATAAAGACTGGCGCAGCCAATCCGGCGCATGAGAAGGAGATTTTAGACGACGCGATGAAGACATATACTGGACGCCGTATTGACCAAGCACAGCGAGCTCAGCAGGGGGAATATCCTCAAAGAGTGCGGCGACACTCTGCTCTGGACGAGAACCAAGAGCAAACATCTGGTCGACACTGAAATGGTTGTCGAAAGAAGCAATCGTTACCGGCAGATCTTCACGAAGTGCCTTGAGGTAAACAGCCAGGTTCGTGGCAATCGTTGTCTTGCCCACCCCGCCCTTTTCACTGGCGACGGCAATGATAAACGGACGGCTCACAAGGCACCATTGGCTGTCAGCAACTCCTGCAGGGCTTCCCAACGTTGCAGGCAATCATCCAGCTCCGATTGTAATTTGGTATGTTTGTCAATCAAAGGACCAAGACGGGCGTGATCAATAGCCATGGACGGATCCTGCATCTCAACGGTCAGTTCACTCAACTCCTGTTCGAGAGCCTCAATCCGGTTTTCAACTTCCACCACTTGCTTTTGCCGTTTCTGCTCCTCACGTCGCGCGGCCTTACGCTCCGCGTGAGAGACCACCCGGGAGGCTTTGTCCTGCGCCGGCAAAGAGACCTCTTTCGAGCTTGTCTGTTCAACCCGCAACGCAGAGTGACTGGCATCGCCCTCGCCGCCTTTAGCCCGCAGGAATTCACCGTAATTGCCCAGGTAAGAAGTCGCCCGGTGTCCGGCAACCTCAATCACCCGACTGGCCAGGGCATCGACAAAGTAACGATCATGGGAAACAAAGACCAGGGTACCCTGATAACCTTTCAAGGCTTGCAGCAGGACTTCTTTGGACGCCAGGTCAAGATGATTGGTTGGCTCATCGAGCAGTAACAGGTTGGCGGGCCTGAGGAGCAGAATCGCCAGGGCCAGACGGTTGCGCTCACCACCGGAGAGGACAGCAACCCTCTTGTGCACATCGTCGCCATGAAAGAGGAAAGCACCGAGCAGGTTGCGGACTTTCGGCACCATGTCAAAGGGCGCCGCCCGGGTGATCTGTTCGAGAGCGGTCAGGCTTGAATCAAGGGTGCGGGCCTGGTCCTGGGCAAAATAAGCCATATCCAGATTGTGCCCTTCTTCACGCTCACCCTTGAGAGGAGCCTCCACCCCGGCCAACAGACGCATCATGGTCGATTTACCGGCGCCGTTGGCACCAACCAGAGCGACCCGCTCGCCGCGCTCGACAGCAAGTTCGACATCTTCTAAAACTGACAGGTCATCGTAACCATGCGAAACCCCGGTCAGGCTGACAGACATACGGCCACCTTTTGGTGGTGGGGGGAAGGAGAAACCGATTTTCTTCCGCTCTGGCGGCAGCTCAATGCGTTCGATCTTTGCCAGCTGTTTGACCCGGCTCTGCACCAGGGCGGCCTTGTTGGCGTTGTAGCGAAATTTATTGATGAAGGATTCGAGGCGCGCGACCTCTTCGTCCTGGCGTCGCTTGGTTTCCCGCAAAGCAGCAACCCGTTCATCCCGGGCAGTCAGATAACGGGAATAGTTGCCGGGATAATCGGTCAGCTTGCCATGCCAGACTTCGACAATCCGTGTCACCACCTGGTCAAGGAAGAAACGATCATGAGAGACCAGTATCACAGCGTGAGGATAGGCAGACAGGTATGTTTCCAGCCAGTCACGGGCGGGCAGGTCGAGGTGGTTGGTCGGTTCGTCAAGAAGCAGCAGATTGGGCTTTTGCAGCAAGAGCTTGGCCAGGGCGATGCGCATCTGCCAGCCACCGGAAAAGTGTTCACACGGCTTATGCCAGTCCTCTTCCGCAAAGCCCAGACCTTTCAGAACCCGGCCGATCTCCGCTTCAATCGTATAGCCGCCACGCTGCCGGAAAAACTCTTGCAGCTCTGAATATCGATCAAGATCAGCCTGCTCTGCTGCGCGGCTGATCTTCTCTTCCAGCACCTGCAATTCAGCTTCGACAGAGAGAAGTTCCGCAAGGGCCGAGCGCACCTCGGTAAAAAGGTTTTTGCCGCAGTGATCCAGGCCCTCTTGCGGCAGATAACCAATTGTAGTTCCACGAGCAATCTGGACTGTGCCGGCATCAACTTCCGACAGCCCGGCCAGTAGCCGCAACAGAGTAGTCTTGCCTGCACCATTCTCGCCACAAAGACCGATGCGGTCGGTGGGGCGAACATGCCAATCCACATGACGCAGGATGACTTGGTCGGCAAACTGTTTGATAACATCTTTAAGCTGTAACATGGCGCTTGTTATAACACAGATGTGCGACTGCGAGAATTGTCATCTTCAGGATTGACAGGAGCCTTAAAGATTCGCAGTATAAGAAGACGCCAACATCCCTTAGAGTTGCTTTTCTCAGGAGTTAAAAATGGCACGTAAAGTCTTTATTGCTGCAACTGGTCAGGACTGCGGTAAAACTACCACCAGTCTTTCACTGCTGCACCTGGCACGTCAAAAATACAACCGGGTTGGCTTTATCAAACCGGTCGGGCCAAAGCCCTCACGTTACAATGACATCTGGGTCGATAAGGATGCTGCGCTGGTCGCCAAAGTCTTCGAGCTTGAAGATGATATCCAACTGATGTCGCCAGTGGTGGTGCAACCGGGAGACACACGCAAGGTTCTCGATGGTGTTGTGACCAAAGACCAGCTTGAGCAACAGTTGGTCGAAGCGTGCAAAGAACTTGAAGAACGCTGCGACTTCCTGATTATAGAAGGTGCAGGGCACAGCGGCGTCGGTTCGGTGCTCGGTTTAAGCAACGCCCGGGTGGCGAAACTGCTTGACGCGCCGGTCTTGTTGATCAGTGGTGGCGGTATCGGCCATGTAATCGACGACGTGAGTATGAATCTGGCTCTGTACAAGATGGAAGGGGCCAAAGTACGCATTGTCATGCCGAACAAGCTGATTGCTGAAAAACGCGCCCAGACTCTCAAATATATGACCAAGGCATTTGCCGATCAGGACTTCATCGTGCAGGGCGGCTTCAACTATTCACCAATCCTCGCTGGCCCCACCCTGCAGCATGTCGCCAAACTTTTCAAACTGCCACTGCGGGCAACTCGTGATCAAGCGATGCAGATCATCAGGCAAATTCAGCTGGCAGCAGCATCAACGGAAAAGGTTGTCGAAATTCTCAAAGACTCAACCTTGCTGCTGGTCAACAGTAGCCGCAATGAACTGCTGGTCATGCTCGCCACGCTCTACCACATTCCGGAATATCGAGAAAAGCTCACCGGGGTTCTGATCTCCGGAGCCAACCCGGTGGCCAAGCTGACCAAGCAGGTCCTCGACGACAGCGAGCTACCGTTCATGAGGACAAAACAACTCACATCATCCGTGTTCAAAACAGTGACACGAGATGTGGCCAAGATTACGGCAGATGACCTGGAGAAGATCAACCTGGTCAAGAAGCTCGCCGAGCAGGAGCTCGACTTTGACCTGATCGACAGCCAACTAGACTAGAGTTACCCCCCTCAATCCCCCCTGTTTTACAGGGGGGAAGCGAGTACAACGAGCAGGGGGGTGTTTGACTCTTTAATGCCTTACCCGCATTATTTCCGTGCAATTTTTAAAATTTTTGTTATAGTTCGGCCGTATCTACCTTTTTTAAAAGGTTTTTTTCGATCTTAAGGATTGGCAACAATCCTCCAGATACACAGTTTCGGTATTTATCCTGTTCTTGAGCGAGCTCCCAGTTCCGGTTGAGCCAACAATCTTGAGGCAGGGTTTGTGCCCCTAACAGATTAAGGTTGTCGTGCGCGGCAACCGGGAAGATTTTTATGTCTAAAAAAATGATGGTTAACGCCACCCATCCCGAAGAAAACCGGGTGGCTATCGTAGAAGATGGTATCCTCACTGATCTTGATATCGAGGTTGCCGGTCGTGAGCCCTCCAAGGGGAATATCTATAAGGCGGTTGTGGTCCGGGTTGAAACCGGCCTGCAGGCCGCTTTCGTTGATTATGGGGCTGAACGTATGGGCTTTCTGCAAATCGACGAAATCAATTACACCACAGTCAAACCAGACTACAAGCCTGCAGAGGATGGCCGCCGGCCACGCATCAACGACCTCTTGCACCGCGGTCAGGAGATCCTGGTACAAATCACCAAGGAAGAACGTGGCACCAAGGGCGCTGCCCTGACCACCTACCTCTCCCTGGCTGGTCGCTACATGGTACTCATGCCTGGTAGCACAACCAGGGGCGTCTCCCGCAAAGCCGAAAGCGATGCACAGCGCAAAGAGCTGAAAAAAGCCATGGCCTCCCTCGACTTGGCTGAAGGCGTCGGCTACATCGTTCGCACAGCTGCCCTGGATCAAACCCGCGAAGAGCTGGATCGCGACTACCGTTACCTGATCCGCCT
>DAOWJU010000292.1 GCA_030640215.1 Desulfuromonadales bacterium | reverse complement strand
GGAACCCGACAAGCAATTAACTGCCACATCAGAACACAATGAAAAATGGTGGACGGATTTCAATGATCCTGTTCTGAATGTACTGATCGAAGAAAGTTACCAGCAGAATCTCGGACTGCAGATTGCCGGACTGCGTATTCTAGAAGCTCGTGCGCAACTCGGTATTGCTACGGGTAACCTCTATCCCCAGCAGCAGCAACTCTCAGGAGGAGCGGCAGCGATCGGGAACAGTAAGAATGCGGCTAATAGTGCTGGTGGCGACCTTTATTACAAGAATTTAGGTTCCAGTATGGACGCGGCTTGGGAACTCGATTTCTGGGGTAAGTTCAGGCGTGGTGTCGAAGCAGCCGACGCCCAGTATCTTGCGGCTACTGCCAGTTATGATGATGTCATGGTCACGCTTACAGCAGAGGTTGCGCGTGCCTATATTACTATCCGTATCAATGAAGAGCGGATACGCCTGGCACATGAGAGCGTTGCTATCCAGGCCAGGTCTCTGGAAATAGCCGAGAACCGTTTCGAGGGAGGGTTGGTTACTGAGCTGGATGTACAGCAGGCGCGCACCCTGTTGGCCAACACACGCGCGACGATTCCCCGATTCGAAGTTGATTACCATCATGCCAGGAATGCACTGAGTGTTCTGCTGGGGCAACCGCCGGGTGACCTGGTTAAAATCCTGACTTCTCCAGGAAAGGTACTGGGGATCCCCATGGCCCCTGTAGAGGTGGCTGTTGGAGTCCCGGCCGATCTTTTGCGCCGTCGTCCTGATGTGCGTCGGGCAGAACTTCAGGCGGCGTCTCAGAGCGCCCTGATTGGTGTCGCCAAAGCCGACTTGTTGCCACACTTTACCTTGATCGGTAGTATCGGCTTACAGACCAGTGAAAGCTCGTTGACGCGTAATGGCAGCAGTAATTTCAGCGACCTCTTCGACAGTGACAGCATGACTTATTTCGTCGGCCCCTCGCTGACATGGGATATTCTCAACTACGGGCGAATCAAAAACCAGGTACGGGTTCAGGATGCTCGTTTACAGCAGTTGATCGTTAACTATCAGGACACCGTGCTGCGTGCGGCTCAAGAAACGGAAGATGCCATGATTAGTTTCCTGAAGACACAACAGGAAGCCCGCTACCTTGCCGATGCTGTTAAGGCTTCCCAACGTTCGGTCGATATTTCCATGCTGCAGTATGGAGAGGGCTTGGCTGATTACCAACGTGTTCTGGATGCTCAACGGTCTTTGTCTGTAGGTCAGGATATTCTGGCCAGCGCTCAGGGCTCGGTGGTACTCAACCTGGTGAGTATGTACAAAGCTCTCGGCGGCGGTTGGCAGCCCCGAAGTGACCAGAATTTCATCAATGCTGAAACCCGGCAGGAGATGGCGGAACGCACGGACTGGGGTGGCATTCTGGATGAACCTAAAAAAGCATCGACCGAATCTGGTGAAGAATCATCAATGGAGTCTGATGATGGTTCTGACTGGCGCTGGCCGGACTGGTAAGGTACTAGCGATGCGTGGTGCAAAGATACAGGTCTCTGTGATTGTCGACCAAATGTTTGAGTCTTAAGCTCTTAACTTTTTATTTTTAACTTTTCACCTTCAACCAACATCGGGTGTGCTATGAAAAATCGATTGACATGGATCATCACGCTTCTTTCAACTCTCTTGGTTCTTGTCGCCTGTGGCGAAAAAGAAGAAATCAAAAAAGATGTGATCCGGCCGATCAGGTCGATGACGGTCGCTGAGGCTGAGCCTTTTGGTGGTCGTTCGTTCCCCGGCATCGCTACGGCGACACAAACGGCCAACATGTCGTTCCGTGTATCCGGGGCCGTTGACAGAATCCCTGTCAATATTGGCGATGAGGTTAAACGTGGGGATTTACTAGCTCGCCTGGATCCGAAAGACTACAAGGTCGAGTTAAACTATGAGAAGGCAAAACAGCTTGAGGCAATTTCCGGTCTTCAGCTTGCTGAATCGGAACATGCCAGAGTTGACCGGGTTTTCAAAAAGGACCCTGGGGCAGTCAGCAAGTCGTTGGTTGATACCCGCAAGGCGCAACTCGATACCGCTCGGGCGAAGATTACTTCTGCCAAAGCTGCTGTCGAGCGTGCCGAGGACAATCTTAGTTATACCTACCTGAAAGCGCCATACGATGGTGTGGTGGTCGAGAGATTTGCCGAGCAGTTCGAAGATGTTCAGGCAAAAGAGTCGATCATCCGTGTGCTCGATAACAGTAGTATCGAATTTACTATTCAGGTTCCGGAAACCTTGATGGAGCATATCGACAAGATCAAGAACACAGGGGCCTTCGTGGTGTTTGACACTTACCCTGGCATTGAGATCCCGGCCAAGGTCAAGGAGGTGGGTAAAGAGGCTTCGAAGACCACTCGTACTTATCCTGTCACTCTGATCATGGCTCAGCCTGATGATTTCAAGGTCCTGCCGGGGATGGCTGGCAAGGCAAGAGGGGACAAAGCAGCAACTGCGAAAATTGCCGAGGAGGTCGGAATGGTCGGATTTGAGATCCCGATCACTGCAACCTTTTCAGATGATGCCGAGAAAACCTTTGTCTGGGTGGTCGATCAGAACAGCATGCAGGTCAATAAGAGAGAGGTTGTCCTCATTAACCTGACCGAGACCGGCGCCATGGTAACCGGCCTCAAGGCAGGAGAGACAATTGCCACTGCCGGGGCAAACCTGCTTGTTGCAGGTCAGCAAGTCCGCATCCTTGAATAACTGACATACAAGCTGAATAACCTGACGCATACGTTGGATAACCTGAGATACAAGGAGATTCGTCTGTGAATCTTGCCAAAATAGCCATAGAGAAAAAAGCTGTCTCCTATTTTATAACCTTCCTTCTTGTTGCTGGAGGG
Organism: Desulfuromonadales bacterium; assembly: GCA_030640215.1. Lineage (GTDB taxonomy): Bacteria > Desulfobacterota > Desulfuromonadia > Desulfuromonadales > BM103 > M0040. The sequence goes on along the minus strand of DAOWJU010000292.1, from coordinate 8,785 downwards.
ATTGCCAGCTTCTTGTCACTCGGACAGCTTGAAGACCCTGACTTCAGTGTCAAGACAGCCGTCATCCTGACTCAATACCCGGGGGCTAGCGCAGAGCAAGTTGAACTTGAAGTGACTGATCGTATCGAGGTTGTCCTGCAACAGCTTAAAACAATCGACTATATCAAGTCCTTTTCAGCCCCAGGGTATTCGCAGATCTGGGTCAATATCGATACGCAATACTGGTCCGACAAGTTGCCACAAATATGGGACGAGATGCGACGCAAAGTTCGCGATGTTGAAGAATCTCTGCCGCCAGGATGTGAAAGGCCTGTCATCAATGATGACTTCGGTGATGTCTATGGCCTGGTGATGGCGATCACCGGTGATGGTTTTACCTATGCCGAAATGGAAGAGACAGCCAAGGACCTCAGAAAGGAATTGAGTCTGGTTGAGGGCGTGGCAAGGGTCGAACTCTGGGGCGTCCAGCCTAAAGTGATCTATCTTGAGGCCTCCGAGACTCAGTTAAGCCAGCTTGGTATCTCTGAAAAGAGCATTATCTCTACCCTGAAAGAACAGAACATGATGGTGGATGCCGGCAGTGTTGATGTGCAGCAGAAGCGAGTACGCCTTGCACCAACGGGTGAATTCCGTTCTCCAAAAGACATTGAAGAACTGGCCATTCACCCCTCTCTGATTGACAGCCTGCAAAGCTTTGAAAAAGGACAACCGATCCAGCCCAGTAGTGAGTTAATTCGCATTCGAGATATCGGCACGATCAAGCGTGGTTATGCTGATCCCCCACCAACCATGATGCGCCTTGATGGCAAACCTGCTTTGGGGATCTCTATTACCAATATAGGTGGAGCGAACATCGTCGATGTGGGTCGCAACGTTGATACCCGGATGAAAGAACTTGAAGCAGAGTTGCCTGTTGGTATGGAGGTTCACCATGTCCACTGGATGTCGGATGTTGTTGCCGATTCGGTAAGCGGTTTCTTTGTCAATCTGGCACAGGCTATAATCATTGTCCTCGTGGTCTTGGCTTTGGCCATGGGCTTGCGTATGGGGTTCCTGATTGGCATCGATCTGGTTCTCACTATTTTAGGCACCTTCATCGTCATGGCGATGATGGGGATTGATTTACAACGCATGTCGCTAGGGGCTCTGGTCATTGGCCTGGGCATGATGGTGGATAACTCCATTGTCGTGGCCGAAGGGTTCACTGTCCGACGAGAACAGGGGATGGATAAAATCAAGGCGGCGATTGAATCCGCCGGATCTCCGGCTATGCCGTTGCTTGGCGCAACAGTTGTAGCAGTTATGGCTTTCTATCCGATCGGCGGGTCGAAAGAGAGCACCGGTGAGTACTGCCTCTCCCTGTTCACAGTGGTTGGTGTCTCCCTGGTGGTCAGTTGGTTTGTCTCCATGACCCTGACACCACTTAAGTGTATTGATATGTTGGCCGACCCCAAACCTCGGGAAGAAGGTTATGATCCCTTCGGCAGCAAATTCTACAAAATCTTTCGCGGCCTGTTGGAGAAGGCCATCCGCTTGCGATTGCTTTTTATCGCAGTAATGGTCGGTTGTCTGATTGCGTCTTTCGTGGGCTTTGGTTATGTCGAGCAACTATTCTTCCCGGCCTCTTCTATGAGTAAGTTCATGGTTGATTACTATGCGCCTCAGGGAACCCGTATCCAGACGACAGCTGAAGACCTGGCGGGTCTTGAGGCGAAGTTCCTCGCCGATGAGAGGGTCGATAATGTTGCGTCTTTTATCGGTTCAGGACCACCACGCTTCTACCTGCCTGTGGAGCCGGAATCAGCCAACCCAGCCTATGGTCAACTGATTGTCAATCTCCACGATTTTCGTGAGATTGATGGCCTGATTAAGGATATGACCCCGTGGATAGCTGAGAATTTTCCAGATTCCATGGTGCCAATGCGCAAGTTTGATGTCGGTCCGGGGCAGACATGGCAGTTCCAGTACCGCATCAGTGGCCCAGCAATCGCTGACATTGAAGTGCTTCGTGACCTGGGAGAGCAGGTCCTTGACATTCTGCGCGAAGAACCGACCTCTGGCGCCATGCAGTTGGACTGGCGGCAAAAAGTTCCAAAGATGGTTCCAGTCTATAATCAGGAGCGCGCCCAGTATGCCGGGGTTGCACGTGAGGATGTGGCCAATGCCACCAAGCGTGCTTATGATGGCCTACCTATTGGTTTATATCGTGAGAATGACGAACTATGGCCGATCGTTTTACGACATGTCGAAGATGATCGTGCCAGCCTGGCCTCTTTAGATATTCTGCAAGTCCAACCTGGCCTCTCCACAGACACGATCCCGATAGCCCAGGTAACTGATGGAATTGAAATGGAATGGGAAGAGACTCGGATCTGGCGTCGCGATCGTCGCCGGACTGTTACGATACAGGCTAACCCAGTGCTCGGCGTCACCCTGCCGACAGTCCTGTTGAATGTTCGGGCCAAGGTCGAGGCCCTTGAAATGCCGCCGGGGTACAAGGCGGAGTGGGGCGGGACTACTGAGGACTCTGAAAAATCACAAAAGGCGCTGCTCCCGGGCTTTGTCCCAACCTTTGCAGTCATCCTCTTTATCCTGGTGGCTCTGTTTAATGCTTTCAAGCCACCTATTGTGATCATGCTGACCGTACCCTTTGCCATGATCGGTATCACCTCCGGGCTACTGGCCTTTGGAGCTCCTTTCGGTTTCATGGCCCTGCTTGGTGCCATGAGTCTCATGGGGATGATGATCAAGAATGCCATCGTGCTGCTTGACGAAGTTAATATCAATCTGGCTGATGGTATGAAACAGTATGATGCAGTGGTCATCGCTGCACTGGCACGCCTGCGCCCGGTGGTGCTAGCCGCTGCCACTACGGTGCTCGGCGTCGTCCCGTTGCTGCAGGATGTATTCTGGGTCGGTATGGCGATCACCATTATGGCCGGTCTGGCCTTTGGTACGGTTTTGACCATGTTAGTGGTGCCGGTGCTTTACTGTATGTTCTTTAAAGTGCCATCGCCGAAGTCATAGCAGGCAGTAAGCGGTTTGTCAGATAAGGAACTTTCTGTCCTGAAAAACGATAGACAGGGGGAGAAGGATAACTTCTCCCCTTGTCTGTTTTAAACTGTTAAACCCGTGGAGGAAACCATGTCAACTGACCAACATCCCAGTTTTATGGACAGTGTCAAACGTATGTACGACTTTGCCGTTTCACGGATGGATTTGCCACCGGGAATTATTGAGCTGCTGGGTGAATGTCGTACCGTCTATCAGGTCCGTTTCCAGGTAAAGATCAATGGTGAATACCAGGTATTTAAAGGATGGCGCGCTACTCACAGTGAGCATCAACTTCCGGCCAAAGGTGGTATCCGCTTTGCTACAGAAGTCAATCAGGACGAAGTCGAAGCGCTGGCGGCACTGATGACTTTCAAATGTGCAGTGGTTAATGTCCCATTCGGTGGGTCAAAGGGTGGTCTCTGTATTGATCCGCGGGCTTACAGTCGCGAAGACCTCGATATGATTACCCGCCGCTTCGCACTGGAATTGGAGAAAAAGGGCTATCTCAGTCCTGCTTTGAACGTGCCGGCTCCAGATATGGGTACTGGCCCACGAGAAATGGCTCTCATGGCTGATGTTTACCGGACGTTGCATCCCGAGGATATCGATGCGGCTGCGTGTATCACCGGCAAACCGCCTGAGATGGGTGGGGTCGATGGCCGTACTGAAGCAACCGGACGTGGTGTGCAGTATGCCATGCAGGAGTTCTTCCGCCATGCCGAGGACGTTGACGCTGCCTGCCTGACTCCAGGTTTGGCAGGGAAACGTGTAGTTGTTCAGGGCCTTGGCAATGTTGGTTACCATGCCGCCAAGTTTCTTGAGGAAGAAGACGGTTGCCTGATTCTCGGTATCATCGAACGGGATGGCGGGATCTGGAGTGAAAACGGCCTGAACGTCGAAAGTGTCTTTGCCTATCTACAGCAGCACGGTGGCGTTAAGGGCTATCCTGATGCCGAATACGTTGCTGATGGTAATTCATTGCTCGAAGCCGACTGCGACATCCTGGTGCCGGCTGCACTTGAAAGCCAGATTCACGAAGGAAATGCTGAAAAAATCAAGGCCAACCTGATTATTGAAGCTGCTAACGGCCCCGTTACAGCTGAGGCTGACGAAATCCTGCGTCAGAGCGGCAAGGTTATCATCCCTGACATGTATGCCAATGCCGGTGGAGTGACCGTCTCTTATTTTGAATGGACCAAAAATCTGGCGCATATGCAGTTTGGTAAAATGGGACGTCGTTTCATGCAGTCCAGGGCGGGGTCGGCCGTAGATGCGCTGAAAGAGGTTATGGGTGACAAACTCCCGGAAAAGCTGCTTCAGGAATTTGAGAAGGAAGCCGACGAGCTGAACCTGGTACGCTCTGGCCTGGAAGACACCATGTGCGAAGCCTATCAGGAGATCCGCGAGATCTGGCATTCGCGAGATGATGTGCCGGATCTGCGTACCGCAGCTTATATCCTGGCGATTGGTCGTGTTGCAAATTATTACACGGAGTATGCACTTTGATGCGCCCATTAACGCGAGGTCGTTACTCATAACCATATGGACCCCATATTTATCACAATAGCTTTTGTCCTTGGATTCCTGGTTCGCCAGATTGGACTGCCACCGATGGTTGGCTTCCTGGCTGCCGGTTTTGTGCTAAACGGCTTGGGCTTCGAGGGTGGGGAAACGTTGCAGACCTTCGCCGATCTCGGTGTAACCTTGCTGCTTTTCTCAATCGGCCTCAAACTCGATCTGAAAAGCCTTGCCAAACCGGAAGTCTGGGCCGGGGCTTCGCTGCACATGGCTATTACGATAGCAGTCTTCAGCGTTGGAGTGTTTGGACTCGGCATGGCCGGGTTACCTTTCTTTGTTGATTTAACCTTTCCCACAGCAATTCTGGTCGCTTTTGCACTGAGCTTCTCCAGTACCGTCTTTGCCGTTAAAATCCTCGAAGAGAAGGGCGAGGTGGGGGCGATGCACGGTCGGGTTTCCATCGGTATCCTGATTATGCAGGATATCTTTGCCGTGCTCTTTTTGACTTTCTCCCTCGGCAAGTTACCGTCCTTCTGGGCAATCCTGATACCCGTTGCACTTTGGGGACTGAAGCCGGTCTTGTACCGTTTGATGAATCGTAGTGGACACGGTGAACTGCTGCTCCTGTTTGGATTGTTTGCCGCACTGGTTGTTGGGGCGAGTGGTTTTGAACTGGTTGGGCTGAAAGCTGATCTCGGCGCTTTGATTCTTGGCATCCTGCTGGCAGGTCATGCTAAGAGTTCGGAGCTTTCAAAGACCCTGCTGAGCCTCAAAGAACTGCTGCTGGTCGGGTTCTTCCTGTCTATCGGCCTGGCGGGGGTGCCGACTATGGCGGCAGTCGGAGTGGCTGCTTTGCTGGTGCTTGTCGTCCCTCTGAAAGTCGCTCTCTTTTATATTCTTCTGACGCGGTTCAAGTTGAGGGCGCGTTCCTCATTGCTCGGTTCACTGAGCCTTGCCAATTACAGCGAGTTCGGCCTTATCGTTGCTGCAGTAGGTGCCACGCAAGGCTGGCTAAGCCCGGAGTGGTTGGTGATCATTGCCCTGGCTCTTTCAGCGACGTTTGTCATCGCTTCACCCCTCAATACTGCAGCTGATGTACTCTACAGCAATTATCGCGAGCGCTTGTGCAAATTCGAAACGAAAACGCGACACCCTGACGACCAACCGATTGATTCTGGCACAGCAAACATTGGTGTATTTGGCATGGGTCGGCTCGGAACCATGGCCTATGATTTTATGACTGAGAAGTATGGCAACACCGTCCTGGGCTTCGATTTTAACCCCGAGAAGGTCAAGCAACATTGCGAAGCAGGCCGTCATGTTGTCTTTGCTGATCCCACGGACCCGGATTTCTGGCCGCGCATGACACAGAGGGATAGTCAGGCACGCATGGTATTGCTGACCATGCCTAAACACCAGGCTAATCTGGCTGCGGTCCGGCACCTGGTGGAGATTGGTTTTCCAGGCAAGATTGCTGCTATCGCCAATTTCGATGACCAGGTCACAGAATTGAAAGAGGCGGGAGCCGAAGCTGCCTTCAATTTTTACAATGAAGCAGGACTCGGTTTTGCCGAACATGCCAGGGAAGTGCTAGAAAGTCAGAAGGAGAGGGGGGCCGAGTCATGAAAATGTATGTCCCTGGGATAAAGACTTTCATATTAGGAAAATATGGGAGCCTGTTGGTCGCTCTTGTGACCCTGATGGTTCTGCAGCCAACAATCGACACCACTATTGGTAAATATCTGCTCGAGGTGATGTTCATTGCCGTTTTGATCGCAGGGCTCCGGGCAATCGAGATTAAAAAAAGTCTGCTTCGATTCGAGTGTGTGCTGCTTTTTGTCAGCCTTGTTCTTAATGCAACAGGAATCTTATTAGGTCATGACGGGCTCTTCTTCCTGGGCCTGGCTTGTCGTGCGTTTTTTTTACTTCTGGTTGCTCTGACCATTTTAGCCGACCTGTTTCGTAGTCGTAAAGTAGAAGGAGATACCTTGGCCGGTGCCGTCTGTGTTTATCTTCTCATCGCCTTGGTCTTCTCTTATGGTTTCTTGTTGATTGAAGTTTTTATGCCTGGATCCTTCTCCTTTACTCAGGGGCAAAGCAGAGTGCAGCTATGGGTCTCAAAAGAATTTTTCCCGTTCTTTTACTTCAGTCTGGTGACCATGACTACAGTTGGCTATGGTGACATGTCTCCGGTGACGACCGTAGCAAGGACCTTCGCCTCCATGGAGGCAATAATCGGTCAGCTTTACCTGACCATTCTTGTGGCTCGTTTGGTTGGGATGTACCTGGTGGTTCAACAGGATAAGGAAGGCTAATGACTGGTGATGATTCGAGAGAAGACCATTAGTTATCCGATACTTAATTGAGAAAACCTCAGTTTTGTCTGGAATCCTGCCTCTTTCTCTGCTTTATTAAGCGCCGCACGGTTGCCCTGAAGTTTTATGACGTGGTAATTTGATAATACGGAGTTTTTAAAAATGAAGACACAAATCAATTGCCCACAGTGCCAAAATAAGGCAACTTGGCACGACAACCCGCATCGTCCGTTTTGTTCAGAGCGTTGCAAGTTGATCGACCTTGGTCAATGGGCTGACGGATCTTACAGCATTCCCGGGCCATCCCATGAGCCCTTCTCTGATGACAATATAATTCAATTACATAAAGAAAAACAAGCTATTGAAAGGTCATAATAGATGTATCACTTGATGATAAAAACCTCTTTTGCCGCAGCTCACAACCTGATCAATTATCAGGGTGATTGTGAGAATCTACATGGTCATAACTGGCTGGTCGAAGTCACTGTCGGTGCAAAAGAGTTGGACAACTCCGGTCTTGGTATTGATTTCAAGATCCTCAAGAAAGAGACCAAGGCATTGTTAAATGAACTGGATCACAAATATTTGAACGATCTTGAACCGTTCAAAGACGCGAGCCCTTCTTCTGAGAATATTGGTCGTTACCTTTTTGATTGCCTGAGTGATAATTTGAATAACGATAATATTACGGTTGAGCGAGTTAACGTTTGGGAATCGGATAACGCCTGTGCCAGCTATACCCGCGATTGATGCTCCTCTAATTGAAATCTTTTCCTCCATGCAGGGGGAGGGGGTGCTGATCGGCTGTCGGCAGGTTTTTGTGCGTTTTGCCGAATGCAACCTGGCTTGTGATTATTGTGATACACCTTATCAGCCGGGGCCGACCTGTCAGATTGAATCAAGCCCTGGCTGCGGGCAATTTGTCAGCCACGACAATCCTGTTAACCTCACTGAAATAACCCGCTTGATCTCACAGTGGCAGCACAGCAGCAATAATGTCCATCATTCTGTGGCGCTGACCGGGGGTGAACCATTACTTCACGCTGACATTCTGCAGACGTGGTTGCCAGAAGTGCTTGCCGTTTTGCCGATCTTTCTTGAAACCAATGGCACACTCCCCTCTGAACTTGAAAAAGTTTTGCCTCTGGTAGACTGGATTTCCATGGACATCAAGGGCTCTGCTGTTACTGGTGCTCCTACTCCTTGGAGAGATCATGCCGATTTTCTTGCTCTTGCCAAAGAACGGCTCTGCCAGGTCAAACTTGTCGTCGATGCGAGTACGACTGATGCCGAATTACTCGAAGCGGCTCGTCTGGTAAACCAACACGCTCCAGACACCCCTTTTATCCTGCAGCCTCTGACTTTGGCTGGCAGGCCATCTCTGGGAGGGGATGTCTTGCTTGGATTGCAGGAGATTGCCGCAGCGGAACATCGGGATGTTCGTATTATTCCGCAGATTCACCCGTGGCTGGGGGTCGCTTAATACTCAGTTGGACTTGACCAACCGTTTTCGTCGTATATCCTTACGTTAGTATGACAATTCTCTGTTGATTAAATAGTACTTTGATTGCAGATTCATGTTTCAATTAAGTTGTTGAAGTTACTGTAGCTTTAGAATGATTCAAAACTTTTGTTGGGTTGCTTGATCCCTGTGTTTTGTTGGTGCGAGGTCTCTTCCTTAGACCGCTTTTTCAGGAGTCTTCCATGAAAATCACTAGCTGCCGTATTGTCTCCGTTTCGGTTCTCTGTATTATGCTCTCTCCATTTGCTGTTGCTGAGGAAATCCAGCTTGCAAAGACCTACCGAAACTATCCTGGTTATATTGAACCACCTGCTACTCCAAATCCACGCATGTCTTCTGAAACAGGTGTAAGCGAGCAGACAGCTGAGAAACTTGC
>DAOWJU010000078.1 GCA_030640215.1 Desulfuromonadales bacterium | reverse complement strand
TGACGTAGATGAAGATGGTGCTGCTGCGTGGCAACGAAAACCAAGCTATGTTTGTTGAATCTATAGAGGAGAAAGTTTGATGGATTTTGCAGGTAAAGTTGCTTTGGTTACTGGCGCGGCTTCAGGGATGGGCGCCGCAACAGTCCATGAATTTAGAGCTGCCGGTGCAAAAGTTGTCATCGTTGATCGCAACGCAGAACTGGCTGCGAAGATCGCCGCTGAGATCGCTTGCGACCCTCCTGTCATTGGTGATGTCAGCGATTCTGCTTTCTGTAAAAATGCAGTGGCCATCGCTCTGGAGCGTTATGGCCGTCTGGATATTCTGGTCAACGCTGCAGGAATTATTGTCCGTGCCGATGGCCTGGAAACGTCAGATGAAGAGTGGCAACGGGTTATGAACGTCAATGTCAACGGCGTGTTCTTCATGAGTCGCGCAGCTGTTGGCGTGATGAAAGAGCAGGGTTCAGGGTGTATTGTGAACTTTGGCTCAATCTGGGGAGAAGTCGGGGCGGCTGGCGTTATGGCCTATTGTGCTTCGAAGGGTGCTGTCCACCAGATTACCCGGGCGATGGCTCTGGATCACGTTAAGGACGGTATCCGGATCAACGCGGTTTGTCCTGGTGAGGTCAATACACCGATGCTGACTTCCGAGCGTTCCGGACCGGTGACTGCCGAAATGATGCAGACTTTGGCCGATTCCGTACCGATGGGGCGATTGGCCGAGCCGGTCGAAATTGCTCAAGTTGTTCTTTTCATGTCGTCAGATGCCGCAAGCTATATGACCGGCGCGATGATTAACGTCGACGCAGGGTTTACAGCCAGGTAGGGGACTTATGGAATACCGTATTCTGGGCAGGACCGGCGTCAAGGTTGCTCCGCTCTGTCTCGGGTCTGATAACTTTGCCAATCCCACTCCAGAGGCTGAATCGATAGCCATTATCGACCGTGCCATGGACGCCGGTATCAACCTGATTGATACTAGCAACAGCTACGCCAAGGGTGAGAGCGAACGGATCATCGGCCGTGCCCTTGCGGCCAATGGTCGTCGTGATCAGGTCATGATTGCTACCAAGGTGCATTACCCGACCGGTCCCGGCCCGAATGATTGCGGTAATTCCCGTTTACACCTGATCAAGGCGTGTGAAGACTCCCTGCGTCGTCTGCAGGCTGACCATGTCGATCTCTACCAGTTGCATCGCCCTTCTTTTGAACTGCCGATTGAAGAAACTTTGAGTGCACTGACCGACCTGGTGCGCCAGGGCAAGGTCCGCTATGTCGGTTGTTCCACGACCCCGGCGTGGAAGGCGATGGAGTCAATCATGGTCAGCGAGTTGAAGGGCTATGTTCGCTTCGTCTCGGAACAGCCACCCTATAACCTGCTGGACCGACGCATTGAGAACGAAATGGTGCCGATGTGCCAGGAACACCAGATGGGTATTCTCCCCTGGTCTCCAATGGCCATGGGTATCCTGGCCGGACGATATGCTGATGCCGAAAATGCGCCGACTGATTCGCGAGCCACTCTGCGTGGCGGAATCTATGCAGAAAGGGTCACCGTGCGTGGCATTGAAGTTGGCAACCAGTTTGTAAGGTTAGCAAAAGAGAGCGGCATCTCTCCTGCCCAACTGGCGGTTTTGTGGGTCAAAGATCAACCTGGAATCACGGCCCCGCTGATCGGCCCACGTACACTGGAGCAGCTTGAGCACTTTCTACCAGTAATGGATATGAAGCTCACTGACCACGTTCGAGAGGCCTGTGATGAACTGGTTCCGCCGGGCAGTGCCGTCTCTGATTTCCACAATTCAGCACCCTGGATGAAGATGCAGATAGCTTAAGCTGTGATCGACCTCTTAGATCTCCTTCCTGAGCCTCTGTGCTCCTTGATCTGAACTATCCCTCCAGTACGGAGCAATTGGCATGAGTAACCTGCACCCAAGTATATTCAACGATGTCATCGGACCTGTTATGAGAGGTCCCTCCAGTTCGCATTGCGCCGCAGCGTTACGCATCGGCTTGATCGCCAGAGACTTGATGGCTGGCTCCATCGATGAGGTGCTGGTTGAATGTGATGCACAGGGCTCGCTGGCAACGACCTTTGATGCTCAGGGCAGTGGCATAGGCTTGTGGGGCGGTCTGCTCGGTTGGGACGCCACCAATGAACGACTCGCTGAATCCGGGAAGGTTCTACACGCTGCCGGTGTCATCACCGAAGTGCGTATTGGTGAATTTGGCGATAGCCATCCGAACACCTATCGACTGACTTTGCAGAGCGGTGGTGAGACACGCAAACTGGTGGCACTTTCCACCGGTGGTGGCATGATCGAAGTCCTTTCGATCGATGACGTCCCGATTACAATACTTGGTGACCGGCATGAGACGCTCATCTTTCTCAGCCAGAGCGACATGGGCGTGCTGACTCTGCTCGAACGTCTCTTGATCGACGAAAAACTCAAATTCAACAGTCATGCCGGGTTCACGATTGTGCAGCTGCAGGGAAAATCAGATGCCGCAATACTCCTGGCGCCATTGAAGGACCAGCTCGAACATTTGCCGGTGAGAACGATTCAGCCGGTTATGCCTGTGCTTGCCATGGAAGAGGAGCAGCTGCCGTTCCTGACATATCAGGAAATGTTGGATTATGGCGAACAGCACTCCCTGGACCTCTGGGAGTTGGCGCTCAAATATGAGAGCGCCCGAGGCGGACTCGCTGAATCCGAAGTCTTCGAGAAAATGCGCGAGATCGCAGGGGTTATGCGCCGTGCCATAGATATTGGCCTCGCCGGGACAGAATACGATGATCGTATCCTGGGTTGGCAGTCCGGTAAGTACCAAGAGTTGATGGAGCAGGGGGCGTTGCTTGACGCGGGTGTTCTTAACTCGATTATCCTGGCTGTGACCGCAACTATGGAAAGCAAGAGCGCCATGGGAATGGTGGTTGCTGCGCCTACGGCAGGCTCATGTGGTGTTCTGCCGGGGAGTTGCCTGGCCACTGCCGACTTCCTGGGAGTAGGCAAGGATGAGGTGGTTAAGGCGTTGCTCGCCGCGGGGGTGATCGGTGTTTTTATTGCCCGGCAGGCGACCTTCTCGGCTGAAATCGGTGGCTGTCAGGCTGAATGTGGCTCTGCGTCCGGCATGTCTGCTGCCGGACTGGTGACCTTGGCGGGCGGTCGCTTGGAGCAGGCCATTGCTGCCGCTTCCATGGCCCTGCAGTCGAGCTTCGGTATGATCTGCGACCCGATTGCCAATCGGGTTGAAGCGCCCTGTCTGGGTAAGAACGTAATGGCCGCGGCCAACGCACTTTCTGCGGCGAATATGGCGCTGGCCGGATTCGATCACCTGATCCCCTTCGACGAAGTCCTGGTGGCCATGGACCAGGTAGGCAGGAGTCTGCCGCATACCTTGCGTTGTACCGGCCTGGGGGGGTTGTCCATAACCGAAACCTCGCGGGCGATTGAAGAAAAGCTGAAACAGAAGAAAGACGCATAAGTTGTAGATACTCTATATGATTTGTAACTATTCAGATTGTGCTGAATAGTTACCGTTTTTTTAAAGGATAAACAGGACACGGATTGCACGGATTAACACGGATTTAGGGGCAAGACCTCAAGGTGTTAGACTTTGTTTGATCCGTGTTCATCAGATTCTTATCCGTGTCCAGAGGTTTTGTTCGTAAACTGAACAGTTACTATGATTTTAAACTCCCCAGGAGAGTGACAATGAAAATCAGAATACTTGCAGCTGCTGATGTCAAAGCGGCGTTACCGATGCCGAAAGCAATTGAGGCAATGAAACAGGCCTATGTGCAGTTTTCTACGGGACGCTCGACGGTCCCTCTGCGTACCCATGTGCAGACTGAAAAGGGTGTCAGTCTGCTGATGCCGGCCTACCTGCACGACAGCCAGAATCTCGGCGTCAAGATCATTTCTATTTACGAAGACAATCCGAAGCAGAATCTGCCGACCATTTCAGCAACCGTCATGGTTCTCGACCCCGAGACCGGCTTTCCGCTGGCGTTGATGGATGGCAGCAGCCTTACCGCGATCCGTACCGGTGCCGGTGGCGGCGCTGCGGCTGATGTGCTGGCGCGCAAGGACGCTAAAAACGTGGCCTTGTTTGGAGCTGGAGTACAGGCGAGGACACAATTGCAAGCGGTGCTCGCAGTTCGTAAGATCGAAGAAGTCAGCATCATTGATCACTTTGAGGAATCAGCAAAGCGTCTGGCTGATGAGGTTGCCACCTGGCCGAATGCTCCCGAGGTTGTGCTTGGCCGGACCCCGCGCGAAGCCGTGCAGGTTGCCGATATTGTCCTGACCGCGACCACTTCGCCGACCCCTCTCTTTGATGGTAACGACCTCAAACCCGGTACGCACATCACCGGCATCGGCACCTTCACTCCGGATAAGCGGGAGGTTGATGAGGTTGCCGTTGGACGCGCCAGGATCGTGGTTGACTCTTGCGAAGCTTGCCTGGAAGAGGCGGGAGACATCATTATCCCGAATGCGTCGATTGATGCTGAACTTGGCGAAATTCTTAACGGTGACAAGCCCGGGCGTGAAAATGATGAGCAGATCACTTTCTTCAAGTCTGTTGGAATCGCTGTGCAAGACACCATGGCGGCTGCGCTGGTTTTTGCTGCAGCGAAAGAACAGGGGCTGGGGACAGAGGTCGATCTCTCCTGATGTCTTAACCAGACGTCGTTTATGAGGGGGCTGTATGGCGAAGGAAGTGAGTTCTGCAGGTAAAATCACGGGACTGGAAGAGCTGACCCGGGAACTTGATGCGATTATCGAATCGTCATCGGATGGTCTCTTTGTCTGTGATGGCTCCGGTCGCATCCTCCACATGAATCCGGTTTCTGCCCGGATTAACCATGCCCCTCCTGATAAGGTGATCGGCCGCGATTATCTCGATGTTGCTAAAGATGGTTACGTCATCCTGCCTTCAGCTGCCCTTGAAGCGATTAAGAAGCGTGAAGTTGTCAGCCTGTTACAGGAAAACCGCTACGGCTTGAAGCTTATCTCTACAGCAACGCCGGTTTTTGACGATAACGGTGAAGTGTTTCGGGTTGTTGTCAGCGAAAGAGATATTACCGAAACGGATCGCTTGCAAAGAGAGCTGGAAGAGCAGCAGGCGATTGGAGAACAGTTCCGCCACCAGATTCTTGAACTTCAGCTTGAGCATCTCGACGCACAACCGATTATTGCCAGAAGTCCCAACATGGTTAAAACTCTGCAGTTATCGGTCAAGCTGAGCGAGGTTGATTCTACGGTGCTGCTGCTCGGTGAATCCGGGGTGGGTAAGGGCCTGGTCGCAGACTTGATCCACAAAAATTCCCGTCGTGCAGACAATCCCATTATCAAAATCAATTGTGGTGCCATTCCTGAAACCCTGATCGAGGCTGAACTGTTCGGTTACGAAAAGGGTGCTTTTACCGGTGCCGTTGCTAGTAAACCCGGTCACCTTGAACTGGCCGATGGAGGAACTCTGCTCCTCGACGAAGTTGCCGAGCTGCCCCTTGCTTCTCAGGTCAAGCTGTTGCGCTTTATGGAGGATGGCATAGTCACCCGCCTGGGAAGTACTGCCAGTCGCAAGGTCGATGTCAGAATCCTGGCCGCAACCAATCGCAACCTTGAACAGTTGGTCGAGACAGGGCAGTTTCGAGCTGATCTTTTCTATCGCCTCAGTGTCATCCCCTTAACTGTACCGGCTCTGCGAGAGCGTAAAGAGTGCCTCGTGCCGTTAATCCGTTCGTATATTGACCATTTTTCTGATCGTCTGAATATCCCAAGGCGGCTGACCGTTGCTGCACTTGATGTCCTGGTGCATTACCGTTATCCGGGCAATGTCCGTGAATTGATGAATATCTGCGAGCGCCTGGTGGTGATGTCCGATACGGAGGTCATCGACGTGAGTGATCTCCCGCAGGATGTTATCGTCGGCACAAATGTTGATTCTGGTGTCTCTACAGGGCCTTGGCCTGCAGAGATGAGTATGGCTCAGATCCTGGAAAGTGTTGAAAAACGTGTGCTGACAGATGCGTGTAAGCGTTATCGCAAACAACAGGATATTGCTGCTGCGCTGGGGATGAGCCAACCGACGGTTGCTCGCAAATTGCGGAAGTATGGAATTAACTCCCATCTTGTCGATAATGACAAC
>DAOWJU010000267.1 GCA_030640215.1 Desulfuromonadales bacterium | reverse complement strand
GAGGGGCCTTTCAGACGTTCTATCGAAGCATCTGAATTAAGACCCAGCACCAGCAAATCGCCAAGTTGCCTGGCCGCCTGCAGATACTTGACATGACCGACATGCAGAAGGTCGAAGCAGCCGTTTGTAAAGACAACGGTCCGCCCTTTCTGTCTCTCCCCCACGAGAATATTTTTCAATAACGGTGTAGTGGTAATTTTATGATCAGCGTCGGAATGTTGTAAACCAACAACGGCCAGCATTTCCTGGGCACTGACCGTTGAGGTGCCGACCTTACCAACGACAATGCCAGCGCCAAGGTTAGCTAGAGCTGCAGAGTACTCAAGCGGAAGTTTTTGGGCCATACCCAGCCCGAAGAGAGAGAGTACCGTATCCCCTGCCCCGGAAACGTCATACACCTCACGGGCCACCGTTGGCAGATGAATCTCTCCGGTTGCCGAGAAGACCGTCATCCCCTGCTCGCTGCGAGTCAGAACCAACGCTTCCAATTCAAGCTCGGTGACCAGTGCACGTCCTGCCTCAAGCAGAGAGGCCTCATCCGTAATCATGATGCCAGTCGCCTGTTGGGCCTCCTTACGGTTCGGAGTCAGCAGAGTCGCACCTTGGTACTTGCGATAATCATCACCCTTAGGGTCAACGAGTACAGGTACATTTGCCTCATCTCCGATAGCAATCACTTCTTTGAGAAGGCGATCAGTCAGCACACCCTTTTGGTAATCAGACAGGAAAATAACGTCGAGACTGGAGACCGCAGCTTTAACATGAGAGAGAATGAGTTTTTCACTCTCAGCAGAGATGTCCGCCTTGGTTTCCTGATCAATCCTGACAATCTGCTGGTTGCTGGCAAACACCCTGGTTTTCCGACTGGTCACCCGCCCTTGCTGGCTGAAAACACCATGCTTCTGCACACCGCGTTCTTTAAGCCGCCGGAGCAAAAACTGGCCATCATCGTCTTCACCGACAACACTGATCACATCGACCTGACAATTAAGGGTCAACAGGTTATTGATCACATTGCCGGCACCGCCAAGACGCAGCTCCTTACGCTTAACCTCAACGACCTGGACCGGCGCTTCAGGACTGATCCGATCTACGGCACCCCAAACATACTCATCAAGCATCAAATCACCAATGACCAAGGCCCTGGTCTTGGCGACACCCTCAAGAAACGATTCTATCAACAAGCGATCGATGTTCATTCGTCAGGCTCCCTTGCCGATTTTATCAAGAATCGCTACAGCTAATAGCGGGATATTGATTTCATGATGGCCGATAATCGAATAGCCTTTGCCGCTACCAGATGTGGGCCTCTTGACGACATTCTGCATTGGCCGATAGTGCTGGTTCATATCGAAGTTGGCCGTCGTGAAGTTATCGACGTGGTGACCGAGGTTCTGGGCAATGGACAGGGCTTTTAGAAAAACTTCTGGCATGATGACAGCCGAACCGACATTGAGCCAGACACCGCCATCACCAAGATCGGCGACCACAGCAGTAATCAGCTTAAAATCGCGAAAGCTCATCTCACCGGTTACCGACCCATCCATTTCAGGGTGTTGATGAATGATGTCCGTACCCATTGCGACATGGGCTGTCACCGGTAAGCCATTTTCAACACAGGTGGCAAGCAAGCTGTACTCTCTGCACGGATGCTGGTGATCGATAATCCATTCACCTATGGCCTGACCAAAACCGATTCCTTTCTCCAAGCCAGCTTTAAGCGCCCGATTCATACCGCTGCCGGTTTCATCAGAGAAACCGAAATCACCGGAATGCAGAACGTCACCGACCTCTTCAGAGGTTGCTCCAACCAAAGAGACTTCGAAATCGTGAATTGCCGCTGAACCATTCATGGCGACGGCTGTGATCACATCAGCTTCGATAAGGGCTTTTAAGATCGGTTGCAGACCGCACTTGATGACATGGCCACCCATGGCCAAAACAACTGGACGTCCTTTTGCCCTGGCCTGAACAATCCTGTCGACCACGGCACGCATAGAATCGGCAGCCAGTAAACGTGGCATGGCATCGAGAAGGCCCGCGCAGGTCATGCCAGTCTCAACAGGTTTCGCAAAATGCTCTCCGACGTTAACCTTGTTGTCGCGAGTTTTGATGGAATAGGTTTTAATTGCTGATGTGTCGATCGGGTTGTATCTCTTCATAGCATCCTCGCTGCAAAGATCACTTCTCTGCACGATTCAATCTTGCATTATGGCTTTTTCTTATACTTGCCAGGCAGATGTTTATCAAACCATAGCTGCAATTCAGGCTGCGACTTCCAGTTACGCAAAAAGCGCTCTCTATCCACCTGAAAAAGTTTCTGAAAACGTGCAGGGGACGAACACTCGTGCATGGCGTCAAGATCAAGCACCCAGGGTTCATTGTTCTTGAGCAGAAAATTTGTTGCCTTACAGTCACCGTGGCTGATAAGGAGCTGATGGAACAAGCTGAACAGCTGGACAAAGTTTTCCGCTACCCGCTCTTTAGTAGCGGCCGCCAGTGTCTCATCCTGAAAAAAGTCTTCGGCATGCAATCCGGCAACAAAATCGCAAACATAATACCCCGTGGAGCGTAAAGGACCAATACGTTTTTCAATCACGGCAATTGCCCGTGGGGTTGCGATACCGGAAATTTTCAGGAGGTGGGCATTGCCCCAGGAGATCCACGCGCGAGTGGGTCGAAAACAGCGACTCAGAGCATGCCACGGGTTCTTAATATTATAGCGTTTGATGACCCAGTCGCAGCCATCAAGCTGGACGCGAACAACCGTAGTCGAATTGCCATCCTTGAGCAGCTCTCCGTGACGCATGAAAGCATCCGGATCGTTAAGGAGACGACTCAGGGTTTCTCCTTGTGCGTCTCGGCGAGAGAGTGAGACCTCTCTTGTACTCTGTGACCGGATAAACTCGCTACAAGTCCGGTAGCATTTTTCGATATATTTATGGCACCGTTTGCGACGGACTTTCGGCAGATCCAGCTTCAACTGATCCAACAGTTGAGGCCCTGCCATGTTGCGTTGACTTGCATAGTGCAACGCCGCTGACTCCAACAGTGAATCGTACTTTGGAGACAGTTGGGCAAAGAGGAGCGCCAGGTTTTTGCTGCTGGAGTTGAGATCAAGTGGTTTGTCTTTATTTCTGAGACGGATGGCATCACCATCGATGGCATAGAGTTGCTGGCCTGAAACCAGAAAGTTCTCCAGATGCAGATCCTCTTGCACTAGGCCAGCGTCATGTAAACCAGCAACTATTCCAACGAGTTGATGGAGAAAGCTGGCTCTCTGATCCAAATTTGTTAAGTTGTGCCAGACTTCCAAGGCAGTCTGTGCATGAGGCAAGAAATCGAAGACCAAAACCGGAATGCCGTCATCAAGTTCTCCAGAGAACAGAAGCTCCGGGGTAGCAACACGAGCATCATTCAGCGCTTTGACTCCGGATTTTTCTCTGGCCCAGTGACGACGGGCGCTTTTAGGATCGAGAAACATTTTGATAATCACGGAACGCTGTTGCCATGAGCCTTTGTATACCAGACGTTTCGCTGGCAGGTTTCGCAACAGTCGCTCGCACTGAATGGAGCTTTCTTCTGTGGAATTATTCAGAGAAACTGTGATGGGTAAAGTATTTGTCAATGTTTTCATTTTTAGTTGGCTGGAAATTCAGTACGGAGACTACTTTATGTAGTCTGTCAATAAGCTGTTAGACCATCTTCCGCTATATTGATGCCAGTTTGCTGAAGAAAACCAACGATTTCTTTGTGATTTATCACCCGTTCCCGCTGCTCAGAATTCAAGGAATCTTTCCATCTGCAATCAAAATGCTTGGTCTTTTTCTGATTGACCCATTCGTATTCAGACTTGGTCGAACCATGGTGCGTAAAATTCCAGTAATCAGCCTGGCCAGGCTCGTATTCACAGCCCAACCATTGCATGAGTTTCGCAAGAGTTTGATCTTCATGCTTGACAAGGTCGTGATACGTGACCGTAAAAGCATCAAGCCGGTTTTGTGAAATAAAATCAGCAATCTTCAAGTTTTGCCTGAGCCATTTACCGACGTAAACATCGAGTTTATCACCTGACAGGGCCACCTTGAGGTTACGTAGCGAAGACTTCATCAGCTTTATTCGCTCTTGCAATAAAGACCTCTCTTCATCAAGGAACCAGCGCCGCACCAGAGCACGAGGGTCACGAATCAGATGAATAAACTTTTTTTCGTACCTTTGATCCTGAAGAAAACGTTCTGCCCAGAATGTTTTTTTGGAGGTGTCAACCAGACCGAAGATTTCAGGACCGACATTTGAGAAGATATCTTCGTAAACATTGTCTATCTTTCCAGCCGAGATACCGGAGAAAACCGGGCAGTCTTCATGCCCTCCACAGATCCCGCACAGGACTCTGCTATCCTTTGTTTTGTCCTTACGCAGCCATTTTATTTCACCGATATGCTGAAAATGCGAATGACTCCCGATGATCAAAGAGAGGAAGTGAGACCCTGAATAATTGGAGGACATGATATAAACTATCTTTTTCATACTATACCTTGCCCCCCTCACTCATCAGTTGCTGGATTCCTGTCAAAAAATCTTTTTTATATAATTCCGGCAATTGGCTCACCTCGAAATATATGTCCATAAACCTGTCTACACCAAAACTCTTTATCGACTCCTGGTCCACATTGTATCTGGTAAGATGCCGAAAGTTTCTCATCCGCATATCTTTTGAAAGGCCTTTCGAATAGATTCTCATATCTGCGATATCGATCAACCCCAGTGTGTCCATAGTGTCAGAAACAATCACGTTGTTTAAATGAATTGATCTGAAGAGAATGCCTTTGTTGTGCAATTCTGCCAAAAAGATGGTGAATTTCTTCATGACATCGTCAGTGTTACTCGAGTTCTGTAATACATATCTGAGAGTCTGACCCGGTACAGGTTGATAAAAAACCAGCTTTCTTTTGATTGATTTACAGTAGAGGACCTCCTCGACCTCAACAGTTTTTATGCCGAGTTTTTTTAGTGCTCGTGCATTCTCAACAAACCTTGAGGCGTAGGACTTTAAAAGCGCCGAAGAAAGAAGTCTTTTGAGACGAAATAACTTAACAATTGCCCCTTCAGGTGTCTGCAGGACCTTAATACCGCGTCTGTCCTGTTCCAAAACAACCGATTTGGCAACTAATTCTTCATATTCATCAAGACTAAAAGACTTCAATGACAGGTACACCTTTTGCCTGAGCAGGGCTCAGTTAAACAGAGTTATCTGACTCGAACAGGCCTTTTTCAATCAAGTCGCAAAGGATATGAATAATAACCAGATGAGCTTCCTGAATTCTGGGGGTTTCTGAACTCGGGATCGTCAGGTTAAAGTCAACCATTGGACCTATTTCGCCCCCATCTCGACCGAGTAACCCAACAGTTCTGACACCAATGTTTTTGCCAGACTCAAGGGCCCGTTTGATGTTGAGAGAGTTCCCGCTGGTGGAGATACCGATCAAAACATCTCCAGGGTTTGCAAGCGCCTCAACCTGACGATTAAACACATCATCAAAACCATAATCGTTGCCAACAGCCGTCAGGATCGACGTATCAGTTGTCAGTGCGATCGCCGGAAGGGCTTTACGTTCCAGAAGAAAACGTCCGACCATCTCCGCAGCAAAATGCTGCGCATCAGCTGCTGAGCCACCGTTCCCCATGGTCATAATCTTGTGACCACCCTT
>DAOWJU010000266.1 GCA_030640215.1 Desulfuromonadales bacterium | reverse complement strand
CCCGCTGGTGCCAAGGATCGAAATGCCCCCCTTGATACCCAACTTCGGATTGAAAGTTTTTTGGGCAAGCTCCTCTCCAGATTCAACCGAAACGGTCACATCCAGCCCCTGCCCTGTCACCTCACGTAAAGCCGATGCGATCATTTTTCGTGGAACCGGATTGATAGCTGCTTCACCGACCTCAAGGGCCAATCCCGGCAGACTGACAACGCCAACTCCTTTACCGGCGTAAAAACGGATCTCTTCATCCTCTCTCTTCTTAACCAGCACTTCTATGCGGGCGCCGTGGGTCACATCAGGATCATTACCGGCATCCTTGACAACAACTGCCGCAGCCCCGTTCGATGTATAGCGCTGCTCTATCAGCGGCCAATGCAAACGGTCACCATCCGGCAAAGGGATATCCACGTCGCTCACCTGCTCAGCATTAAACAGTAACTGTGCTGCCCCCTTGGCAGCCAACGCTGCACAGCTACCAGTGCTGATTCCCTGTTTCATTATCCTTATCCCTCCGACCAGGGACGACTGCCTGTCCTGACGATCATCGTGGTCATGTAACCCAGCGGCTTGACCTGCCAACGGCGCAAATCTGCGACCTGCAGCTCACGTTCCCCCTGTTCGCCACAACGCACCAAACTGCCCCGGCTGAGAAGATTACGACGACCAAGAAGCTCCACGAGCGGTTGGATACAGCCCCCAGCCTTATACAGCACCAATGTTTCACACTGTTCAAGCGCTTGTTCCACAGCCACCAGGTCTGTTGCCGACATCAACATCAGGCGATCTTCCTGAAGTGTGAGGGCATCACCAAAACGACTTGCAGTCGTCTGGAAGGCGCTGATTCCTGGAACCACGTGAATATTGTCGGCCGACATCATTTCGCTCAGACTTTGCAGCAGGTATGAACTGGTGGCAAAAATCAAAGGGTCGCCCAAGGTGACCTGGACAACAGATTCACCAGAGTTGCAGCGTAGCACCACATCGTCGGCCAACCGTTGCCAACGCTCTTGAGTCTTTTGCCGGTTCCGCTCCATCGGATAGTTATGAACGATGATTTCCTGTTGGTTGAGAAATGGGCGTACAGCTTCCAAAGCGATGCTTTTGGCAGAGCCTTTGGCCTGAGGGGAAATCACCGTATCGCAATTCTCGACCAAGCTCGCAGCCCTTAATGTCAGCAGATCAGGAGAACCGGGGCCTATGCCGACTGCATAAAAATGCCCGGGCTGAGGTTTTATCGATGATAAAGAAGCTCTGTTATTCATAGTGTCCTCAACTGGATCAAAGCCAGTACAGCATCAGTACACAGGTACATAGGAAAAGAAAAAACATGCGAAAAACTTGCGCGCTGACAGCCATAATCATCCCTGGTCGGGCACCGAGTACAGCCACATAGGTTGGCAGCGCATGTCGCAGAGTCCGTACCGGAGCCGTGACCATTGATCCGAACAGAATGATAATTACGGCTTGATGAGTCGTAATCGCACCAGCATCAATAAAGTTCGCAGCCGCAATGGCGCCGTTGTAAAGACTTAAAGCCTGCGCCGGGATGACCATCAACGATTCCGGCGGCAAAAAATCGAAGGTAAATAATTGCGGCATTGTCGCAGCCAGCCATTTAAACGCGCCGTAATATTCAAGCGTCGCCATGACGGCAAAGGTCGGAACCAGGTAGAACAGCAAGCGCTGCAAAGTCTTTTTCGAACGTTTCCACACCGTTTGCCAAAACGCGCCCTGCTTACGCCGACTTGTCCGTACCTCCGTTATCTGCTCACTGACCCGCAAGCCCTCGCCAATACCGAGACGACGAAAGACCAAGCGACTAAGTAGCAGTGTTAAGATGATCTGTATCGCAATCGCAGAAAAGCGCACTCCGAACAGCGCTATGGTCGCTTCCCAGCCGAAAGCCACCCCAATCGGCACCACAAAGGTGGGCAGATGGGCAAACAGCGACAACGCCGAGACGACATAAACCGCCGTGTACAGCTCACGATTGCAGATTTGGCCGCTATCGCGTTGCGACACCAACATACTGTTGGCCACCGCGCCCGACTGGAAGGCCATCAAAAATGCAGGTCCTGCATGGTGCGACAGTTTACCCAGCCCAGTGATCGGCATCGCCACCCAGGAGAGCATTTTGACGCAGCCGGAGACTTCCAGAATCTGACCGATAAGGACGCCGATACTGATCACCACCATCAACTCGAAAAGCAAAAACCCCTTGCGCGGCCAGAAAGGCAAACGCCGCTTCCAGGAGCGGTAGCTGTCTCCGTCGCTGCCTTTGCGCCGCTCTTCCGCCAAAGCCTTACCTGTTTCTCCTTCAGGCCTGACCCTCTTGACACGTGATGACTTATCCGCTTTGTTCGCGTCCAATTTTGAAGCGGCAACTTTCAATTGCTCTGTGTCGGCAGATGTTCTCGGAGAGTCTTTTGCATCGCAGTTACCAGCCCAAAAGACCAGGGTCAACAAAACAATGCTAATGATCAGCCGCATATCAGAGGGACCCCTTGGTTTTGATTACTTCAGCCAATGCCTGATCGAGGTGGTCGAAATAGATATCGAGAATCTTGCTGTTCCATCCGAGCGACGGTGAAGCCATAGCCTGAGGTGCGGCAATAATGTTTTTCCAGCTATCTTCTTCCTCACCCAGCACATCGTTGAGGATATGATCTCCAGCTACAATCATCAGCGGGACAAAATTGACCAACGGTGGCTGCATCTGTTTGATTTTCTGCAATGGCTCAAGCCCCGGACTGCCTTCAACACTGGCTACAACCAGGTGCGAATACTCCGCTTCTATACGCGCGGCGAAGGCTTCTATTCTCTGATTGAACTGCGGATACTTGTCGTTGCCATGGGCGGCAACAACCGTCGCCTGAGTCGGTTCTATCTGCTCACGCAAAGCCTCAACCACGCGCTCGATATCCTGGTCAGTGGTCAGCAGCGCATCGCCGTATGCAACCTGCAAACCGCTGGTATCGGCAGCCAGAACACTACGGTACTCCTGACCGGGAGCAATGTGCAGGCTCTGAAACGCCACTTGGCTAATCCCTTCTTGACGCAGTTGCTCGATCACCTCGTCCACATTATGCGTGACTATGCCCTGCCGTTTCAGCTTGTCGATAATAAACTGCGAGGTAAAGGCCCAGCGCAATTGGTGCTGCGGGTAGTGCTGACGCACCTGCTGGTCAATATGATCGAACACCTTGCGCGCCTGCGCAACCGAGGTGCCGAAAGCGACCAGAACAATGGCTGGTTTCTGTGATGCAACAGCCGGAGTTGATTGAGCTGACAATGTCATAAAAATCACCTGTATAAGTATGAGAACGAAAAAGCGGTACATGCCTCTTAGCTCTCTTCACATGCGACACTGCACATGGCGTGCAGGCAGGCAACAGCCAGCGGGCTACCGCCACGACGACCACTCAGAACCACATGCGGAAGACCGGTCTTTAATAGTTCCTCTTTACTCTCCAGCACATGAATAAACCCGACCGGCATGCCTATTACCAAGGCCGGACGGATACCCTCTTCTATCGCCAGACGATTAATCTCCAGCAGCGCCACCGGCGCATTACCAATCAATACAATACTGTCGTGCAGCATCTCCTTGGCCTTTTGCACTGCAAACAACGAGCGCGGCAAGCCCTCTTGTTTCGCTTTGTCTGCCACATCGTCATCTGCAACATGACAGAAGATATCGTCGCGGCGATAAGATGGATTGACTTGTTGCAAGCGGGCAACTGACAAGCCGGAGCGGATCATGTTGCTATCGGCGTAAATCGATGCGCCTGACTTGAGAGCCTTGGTAGCTGCGGTGAAAGCATCGTCACTGAAACAAGTCAGTTCCGCCAAGGCAAAATCCGCTGTGGTGTGAATCAGGCGACGCACCACCTCCCACTGCGCTGGCGACAGATGATAACTCTCAGCCTCGGCATCAATAGCGGCGAAAGAGCGCGCCTCTATCTCAGCACCGCTGACAGGGTTTTCATACAGGTCATATATCAAGGGTCTTTCATCTGTTCTTGTCATTGTGTTCCTCAACATCTTTCGTCTGCTGTAGATATTCCCTCACTGTTATCATTTTCGCGATCAAGGCATCCAGCGCTTGAGGTTGAGACGCCAAATGTAAATGCGCGTAGCTGGCAAGGACATTCCCCTTTTGGTAACCTTCGTCCCTGCACTTGCCACTGCGATTCTGTTTCAATTGATAGGCGGCCTGCCAACCGTCTTTACCGATGGGGTCATCGCAAAGCTCCGAGTAGTGGAACTCATGACCACGAAGACAGATACCAGCCTCGCCTAAGAGAGTTGGGGACTGTAGTGTGGCTTCGACGTAACCGAGCGCCTTGCGCTTTTCGAGCATACGTGCCCAACTGGGAATCATTCCGATCAGAGGCCAGCGTTTACCGTCGACTTCCACACCTTGAGAGAGATAAATCAATCCTCCGCACTCTGCATAAACAGGTTTCCCGCTCCGGCAGTAATCCGCCACCGATCGACTCATCTCATGATTGGTAGAGAGCGCCTCGGCGTACACCTCTGGATAACCACCACCCAGAAAGAGAGCATCGCAGTCCTGAGGGACGGTCTCATCGTCAAGAGGCGAGAAGAAGCAAAGTTGCAACCCTCTTTTTTCCAAAGCATCGAACAGGTCAGCGTAATAAAACTGGAAAGCAGCGTCGCGCGCCACAGCGAGTCGAAGGCCTTTCCCTGTAACAGGTACCGCCTGCCCCAAGGCGTCCTTACTTTCTCCTGCTACAGCAGCCTGGGCCAGCACACCATCCACATCGAAGCCAACTTGTGCAACGGTGCATAAGCGCTCAATCAACGACTCGCTCCAAGCAGTCTCCTCGACCGACACCAATCCCAAGTGACGACTCGACAAGGCAGGAAAATCATTGCGTTTAAACACCCCAAGCAATGGCGGCAATGCAGCGCCCTCCAGGGCCTGCCTCAACCACTGCCCGTGGCTGTCTGAACCGCACATATTGGCTATCACTCCACCGACTATGACCTCCGG
The DNA here is from genome assembly GCA_030640215.1 of Desulfuromonadales bacterium. GTDB lineage: Bacteria > Desulfobacterota > Desulfuromonadia > Desulfuromonadales > BM103 > M0040. Next base: position 421 of record DAOWJU010000266.1, on the reverse strand, counting down.
GTCGAAACTGGCAAAGCCATGAACGATGGCAGCTATACTGCGTGCCATTCCATGCGCATTGACCACAAGAAGAACAGGAGCGTTCAGCCAACTCGCAATCTCAGCCGTACTCCCCTGTCGACTCTCTGCACTGCTGCCGTCAAAGAGTCCCATCACACCCTCAACGATAGCGATATCCGCACCGGAGCAAACATCGCAAAAAAGCTGCCGACAGTAATCTTCACTGGCCATCCAGCCATCCAGGTTGTAACAAGGACGTTCTGACAGGCGCGCCAAATGTCCTGGGTCGAGATAATCCGGACCGACCTTGAAAGTCTGCACCTGCAACCCGCGTTGACGCAGTGCGGCAACCAATGCCAGGGTTATGGAGGATTTGCCAACGCCACTTTGTGAACCTGCGATAACCAGGCGAGGGATCTCT
>DAOWJU010000072.1 GCA_030640215.1 Desulfuromonadales bacterium | reverse complement strand
TTGAACATGAACATTGGTACGGCTGTGGCGTCGTCCGAACCTTCGTAGTCAGGGGCCATGCCGACACCGAGGCCGACGGTGCCTTTAACCGCCCATGCTGACCCGGTTAGAAACAGGGTGGATAAAATCAGTACGAGTAGAATCAGTTTTTTCATGCGTCTCTCCATTTTGCGAGGGGATGAGATGGTTTACGTGCAAGATTAGTATTATCACAATTATATGCAAAACTTGTTGTTTTGCAAACGCAGGTCCTGATTTTTATTGTAAACTTTCGTGTAGATAATGCCTTGCCGTATAGAGCGGTTTGTGATCGTTGTTCGCTCACCGGTTTTGCGTGAGCTGTCGTATGTCCTACTTGGTTTTCTGGTGGATATCGTTAGACTGTTTAGATGAAAATATGATTGCTACCGTAACAGGCTCAAACTAAGTTGTGTAGATTTAGAAAAAGATCCGGAGTTGGTGGTTGATGTCTCTGTTTTTACTCAGGTTGAAAATTCTCTGTAGCTTCTTCTTTGTGTTGACGGTGTCTTTTGTGACACCAGTCTTCTCCTTGCCGTCAGCTGTCGAGGTCACGGTCGCGGGAGTGAAAGTGCAGGTGAAGAGCAATGTCGAAGCGGCACTTGGCCTACCTCCCGGAATCGTGCGTGATGGACAGGTCGATCGGCGCTGGCTGCTTCGTTTTGTCGAACAGATCCCTGGTCTGGCCGAGAAGGCCCTGCAGCCTTTCGGCTACTATCAAAGTGAGATAACTGCCGATCTGAAGGAAACAGACGAGCTCTATCGTATCAAAGTCAAAGTCGCCCCCGGTGATCCTGTCAGGGTAAGGAAGCTGGCTCTGCGAATAACCGGACCCGGTGCTGATAAGGCCAAACTGAAAAAAGAACGCAGCATTTTTCCACTCAAGAAGAAAGATGTCTTGCGCCACGAATTTTATGAGACAGGGAAGAAGTCGCTGCTGCTCAAAGCTGTTAATATGGGCTATCTGGAAGCAGCATACACAATCAACCTGGTAACGGTTTATCCTGAGGAAGGGTCTGCAGATATCGAGTTGGAACTGACTACCGGAGTGCGCTACCGTTTCGGGACTGTCAGTTTCGAAGGTGGCCTCGATCGCTTTGATGAAAGTTTTCTGCGCAGGTTCATCTCTTTCTCTGCCGGGGATGTCTTCTCCCACCGTGAATTGCATAACACCCGCATCAATTTCTATCAGGCAAACCGCTTCAATGAGGTGCTGATGGTGCCACGCATGGATCTGGTGTCCGAGGATCTCAAGGTGCCAATCGTCGTCAAGTTGACCCCTGGACCGCAACAAAGCCTCAGGCCGGGAGTCGGCTATGGAACCAATACTGGCGGCCGCGTCTCACTCAACTACCAGAACACTCAGGTTATGGACCGTCCTGATGTCTATTCGCTTGACCTGCTTCTGGCCGAGAAGGCCAAGTCTTTGACCAGTCGCTATACTATTCCTCAGATGGGGCATTGGGAAAACAACCTGATCGGCACTTTTGCGATTGTTCATGAGGACATTGATACTTATGAAACTCAGATCGTTTACACTGAACTGGAGCAGACTTACGGTCTCGGTTCCGGGAAAACCGGAGCGTATTTTCTCCGTTACTCCCGGGAGGACAGCGATATTGGTACAGACGATAATATCTCTCATCTGCTGACTCCAGGAATCCGTTACTATCAGCGCACTTACGATGACCCGCTCCACCCGAGAGCCGGGTATCAATTCCGCTTGGAACTGCGTGGCAGTCACGATAAGTTTTTGTCGGATACGACTCTCGGCCAGATACTGGGTGCTGGCAGTTTTATGTGGCCGCTCACCCAACGTTTCACGCTACACACCAGGGTGGAGGCTGCGACTACTTTCAAAGATGACGCGTTCAGTGAGATTCCTGCTTCTATGCGGTTTTTTGTCGGCGGTGACAGCAGTGTGCGTGGCTACGCTTATAGGTCACGTGGTCCGGAGGATGAAAACGGTGATGTGATCGGTGGCGACTCCTTGCTGGTAGGTAGTGTCGAGGTGGAGTATTCCCTGAGCGATGATTGGGGCCTCGCTGTTTTTTACGATGTCGGCAGCGCCTTTGACAATGATGCAGAGGATATTACCTTCAACGGTGGCGCTGGAGTTGGCCTCCGCCGCTATACGCCGATCGGACCTGTCAAAATTGATTTTGCCAATCGGGTCAGCGAGAGTCATCACGGTGTGCGTGTTCACCTGAGTGTTGGGTTCGATATATGAGACGCTGGATTTTACTTATCTCTGTAGTGCTGGTTTTCCTCGGCTTGACTCTGGTCGGGTTCGGTAGCTGGCTGTTACAATCGACGTCTGGGACCACCTGGTTGCTTGGTGTTGTGGCGGACGTTGCTGATGTGCAAATCACGACTGGCTCGCTGGAGGGGCAACTTGGTGATGAACTGATCCTCGAAGAATTAGCAGTCGTCTGGCCGGATGGAAGAATGACCGCTCGGCGCATCCACCTGGACTGGGAACTTCTCAGCGTGTTGCAGAAGAAGTTGAATATCCGTTCTCTGGAGATCGATCAGCTGGTGATTCACGATATTGACAGCTCCGATTCACCAGAGGCTCAGGTAGTCAAAGAGGGTGAGAAGGTTTTTTCCGTCAGCGATCTTGCCTTTTTACCTGGTTGGCTGTCAGTTGAGATCGATCATTTACAGCTTCGAGGTTTTGCCTACCAGGATGCAGAAAGCACCGCTGTGATCGCTGATGAAATTTCTGGTCACTATCTTTTGTCGCACGGGCAGATTAATGCCTCAAAATTCAGTTACCTTTCTCCCTACGTAAATCTTCGTGGGACTTTCGACTGGGATCTCCAGAGGCCTCATCTGGAGATGGCGGCGAGTGTCCATCTCCCTGAATCCCTGGTTAATCCGCAACTGTTTATGGATATTGCTGTGCCCGTCGAATTCCCCGGCCAAATCGCGTTTGACGGTGATTGGAACGATTTCTCTGGTCCTGTTAGCTTTGGTTCGATTACAGACACAGGTGACACCGTTTGGCTGACCGCCGATGCTCAAGGCTCATGGCAAGGCATCCGGTTTGACAATCTGCAAGGTCGGTATTTAAACGGCAGCCTGACTGGAGATTTGGATCTTGCCTGGATCGACTCTTATCGTATGCATGGGCAATTAACCGGAAACGAACTGGACACAGGCGTTTTGATCGAGGAGTTGGATGGTCGGGCCACCCTGGATGTCTCGGGAGAGTTGTTGGTTCCGTACGATGATAGTCCTCTCCGGGCAAGTCTGGACTGTGTGATTCATAAAGGCCAGTTGCGCGGGCATGACGTTGCCGGGAAGTTGGCTGTTGATTGGCAGGATGATGGCCTGAGTGAACTGGAATTTGACCTGAGCGGCAAAGAAGCCAGATTGGTTGCTAAGGGAAAGCCAACCGAGCGACTTGAGCTGGACCTTGCCATTGCCGACCTGCGGTCTTTCCATCCTGATATAGCTGGACAGTTGCTGTCATCAGGCTGGCTGCGCTGGTCTGGTGATTATCTGACCGGCGAAATTGATGGTTCAGGTACGGATATTGTCTGGCAGGAATCTTCCTTTGACAGTCTGAGTTTCCAGGCTCGTCATCTGGCTCGGCAAGCCCCTCTGGAGTTTGAGCTTGATGGGTATGGTTTGCAATATGCTGAATTACAAATTGAACATCTGCAAGCCGGATTGAGTGGAACATTGGAGAACCACGATTTACAGGTCAAGGTTAACGGCCTGACTGGTGATCTTGCTGCGCAATTAAGCGGTCAATATCGGGATGAGGTCTGGTTAGCGGAACTTAAAGAGTTGACCGGCCAAACGCCAATACTCGGCACGTGGGTGCTTGAGGAACCAGCCAACATCTCGTGGCAACTTGAGGGTCTCAGCCTTGAACACTTCTCACTTGTCAGTCAGCGTGGTGAGCAGGTGACCCTTGAAATCTCACAATTGCTGGCGTCGGCGTCAGGACGGGTGGCATTGGTCTGGCATGATCTGGGTCACGCCTGGTCCGATTACCTCCAGCCTTCGCAGGCGATCTCTGGCAAGAGCTCTGGCGACGTACAATTGGAAATGGCCGCAGACCAACTTGTCTCATTGCAGGTGCGACTGACAGCCTCTGTTGAAGTGCAGGATGACCTCGCTGAAGTCTCAATCCCTGTCATGACGGCGGAAGTCGTGTGGCGTGAAGATGGCTTGGCTTTGGATGTAAATGCTGAGAGTGACAATGGTGAGTTTCTCGTGGTCACTGCCCGTTCATCGCAGCCTCTGAGCAGGCAATGGCCACCAGATGAACTCTCTCTCGATATGAGTTGGCAAGGATTGAAACTGGAGCGACTCAGCCGGTTTCGGGACGAACTTGATGTGCAGGGTCACAGTGACGGCAACGCCCATCTGGAAATCCTCAATGGACAGCTACTAAAAGCCAACGCCAGAATTTCGGCTGACGGGCTTATGCAACAGCAGGCACAGCCTGTTGGATTCCGTTCTCTGTTGGCGGAACTAAACTGGGATGAGAAGAGCTTTCACTGTGACGCTCAAGTCGAAGGTGTCCATGACGGCACTCTGACCCTGAACTTGACATCTAAGGACATTCCCCATCTCTCCTGGCCGGATTCCGGGCAAATCGAATTGCTGATCGATGGTGTCGATCTCCAGTCTCTTAATCCGCTATTGCCTTCAGGTACATCTTTAGATGGCGTTATTCATGGTAAATCCAGCGGCTATTGGCAAGATAATGGTCAGATTTTTCTGGATGGCCAGGTTGGACTTTCAGAGAGTGAATTGCTTTGGCATGGCGATGATGGTCAGATTGCTGTTCTAGTAGAGAGAGCTGATGTCGAATGGCAGTGGCAGGATGACCAACTTAATGGTTCGTTGGTGTTGCTGCTGGGAGAAGATGGGGAGTTGCGTGGTAGCTGGCTACTGCCGCTTCCGGCTCGTCTGCCTGTCGACTTTGTTGCCGATGGAGCGTTGCAGGTAAAATTGCAAGGGCAAATGCGTGCCACAGGACTACTCGCGGCCATTGCCCCTGGTTTGATCCAGGATTTTCAAGGCCAGATAAAGAGTGATCTGCAAGTCACGGGAAGTTGGGAAGACCCGGTTTTCTCCGGCCGTATGTCGTTGACCGATGCAGGCGCTTATTTGCCGTCAACCGGTGTTACGCTTGAGAATCTCAGATTACGTCTTGCCATGCAGGAGGATAAAATCAGGATTGAGGAGTTCTCTGTGCAATCCGGACCGGGAACAATGAGTGGGACAGGTGAACTGGATTTCGACCGATGGCAGTTGGAAGAGTATCAAATGACAGTCGAAGGCGATCGCTTTCAGCTCTACGACTTCCCGGAACTTAAACTCTTGTGTAGCCCAAAGCTTTCCCTGTCCGGCGGCTCCGAAAGTGTTCAATTGCGCGGCAGCGTATTGATACCGGAAATGAGTCTGCGTGGCTCATCAACCGTACCGAAATCCTTGCCCAATTCTGATGTGGTTATCTCCGGTGTTGTTCATGACGAGCGAAAGGTCTTGCCTGTCAATGCCGATATTCAGGTAACTGTCGAATTGGGTGGCCAGGTCTGGGTCAAGACTGCCGGAGTCAATACAAGACTCAAAGGTGGTGGAACGATTACTCTTGACGAACAGAACCATCTGGCGACCCGGGGAGAGATTCACCTGGTAGAGGGGGTCTATAAGGCTTACGGGGCGAACCTTGATATCAAGCAGGGGCTGTTGAAATATAAAGGCGGGCAGATTACTAATCCTGAACTGCGAATTTTCGCAGCCCGGGATATCGGATTGGTTCAAGCAGGTGTACAAATTACCGGAACCGCTGAGGCTCCGGTTGTCACCCTTTATTCGCGGCCAGCCATGCCGGAGCGGGATGTTTTAAGTTACATCTTTATGGGACGTCCGATGCGGATTGATCAGGAAGGTGAAGATGGCTTGATGATCGGTGCAAGTACTCTGATCCCAGGTTACGGTAATGCTTTCTCCGATCTCGGCATCACTGAAATAGATGTTCAGGGCATGTTCGAAGGGGACGGCGGCGTGAGGATGCGCAAACGTCTGACTGAGAGATGGGAGGTAAGATCGACATTTGGTAGTGAAAATGGAGTTGATCTCTACTATATCTTTAAATTCGATTGATAATATGATGTTTGGTGATCGCCTATTAATCTGTTATTCTTGAAAAAAAAAGGGTCCTTTAACTGAAGGGGTGAAAGTAATAATGAAGATTTTGACACGCATATTGGGATTAATGCTTATTGGACTGCTCGCTGTCGCCTGTTCCAGCACAACGATGAGTGGCTCCTGGTCTGACACCGAATTTGAGGGTCAGATCAAGAACGTCTATATCATCGGGATTGCTAAAGACGAGGTTAATCGACGGATTTTCGAGGACACTTTCGGCAACCAGTTTAGTAGTCAGGGTATCAAGACGATTTCCAGCTACCGGAATTTCTCGGCAAGCAAAGCGGTTGATCGGGAAACAATTGTCCAGGCGATGACTGAAAATGGTTGCGACTCGGTTTTATTGACCAAATTGGTCGGGCAACGGACAGAGACAGTCACCAGCCCGGGCTATGCTTCCGGATATACCTCAAGGTATGGCGGTCGTGGCGGCTACGGTCGTGGCGGCTATGGCCGTGGCGGTTGGGGCAGCTACTATAATCGCAGTTACGATGTCGTCTATCAGCCAGCGACAACCACCGAGTTTGTTATTCTGACCGTGGAATCGGTGTTGTACGATCTTAAAACTGAGGAGATGATCTGGTCGGCGCAACTGGAAACAGTTATGGAAGGAAATATCGAGAAAATGATGCAGGATTATACTGAAATAGTGATCAAAGATCTTAAGGAAAAGAAGCTTATCTGATTATAGGCTCTCTAAATACCTCTGAACAAAGCCCGTCCTGTTGGATGGGTTTTGCTTCTTCTGCCATTTCAT
>DAOWJU010000345.1 GCA_030640215.1 Desulfuromonadales bacterium | reverse complement strand
CCCATGCGCACCTCAACCAGAGAACGCAGAAGAGCCGGATCCCGTTTTTCCACCAACTTGGCGAGAGGGTCCATGATGCTGACTTCGGTCAGAGTCTTGACAAAAGTACCACCACCCTGACGCGAGTCCAGAAAACCCATCGCCTCAAGGACCATAATCGCTTCACGAACGGAAGGTCGACTGACTCCCAGCATAGTTGCCAGATCCCGCTCCGAGGGGATACGATCACCTGGTTTGAGATCCCCTTTGGCGATCAGTTGTTTGATCTGGTCGACAATTTCTTCGGATATTTTTTTCGGCCGGATCGGCTTGAGAACAATGGTCATGCCTTTTCTCCACGCGTAAGTTGGTATGACCAATTCTTTAACATAACAGCATGAGTTTTACAACGGAAGCAATACGCCACAGGACAAAAAAAGAGGCGGCCCTAAAAAAGGGGCGCCCTTCGCACCGAACAGGGACAGTACCTGCCTTACAGCCTTACAGCGAACCCTCAGCCCATCCCACCTTTATAACGCTTCAACCAACCCTGCAGAAATTCTTCTTCGTGTTCAAGTTCGAAGGCGTTGATCAAGCCACGGCGCAGAGCGACAGAAATAGCACGGTTACGCAGATTAAAAGCATCACCGACCTTGTCACTCTGAAACTGCTCCTGGTCGAGGCTCAGCTTGCCGTAGAGGGAATTGAGACGACTTTGCACACCGCGACGGGAAAGATAGCGGCGCTGGGCAATAAGATTGTCAGTCAAGCCGAGCGAGATATCAATCAGGGCTTCGTACTCGATGTCGGAGAGAGCCGTCTGACTGTGACCGGTACGTCCCTGCACCTTGCGAACTTCCGGATCGATCCAGCACTGGTCATCAAAAAGAACCGTGGCCATGGCCGCCGAAATCTTCTCGCGCGGGCTCGATTTAAGGACATAACCATAGACCGTTTCCGGTGGCACAATTTTGGCCAGGGTACGCACGTACATCTCGTCCTTGAACTGGCTCCAGAAGACGATCCGCGCCTTCGGTTTACGCTCCCAGAGCGCTTTAGCAAACTCGACACCATTCATCTGCGGCATCTGAATGTCACTGATAATCAGAGGCTCATCATAATCTTGGGCCAGCTCAAATGCGACCAGACCATTCGGTGCATGTTCAACCACACAGTCTTGCTCCCAATCATCAACCATCTGCTTGAGAAATTCGAAATCCTTGGGATTGTCTTCGGCTATGACCAGGGCATAAGTTGCCATGGAGACTTCTCCTTACTTGGCTCTGTGAGTCGGGGACTACTCTTGCTTGAGCGGCAACACCAGTTCAAAACGTGTTCCCGAAGAAAAACGCGAATGACACCAACTGGCCTGAGCTCCAATCGCCCGGGCCCGTTCCTGGACATTATGCAACCCTCTGCCACCCGAGGTTGTCGGCGGCTGCGGAGCATGATCGAAACCTAGCCCGTTATCTTCAACGGCAACCACCAGCGCCTCGCCACGCAGCGTCATACCAACTTCCAATTGACTGGCATGAGCGTGCTGTAGCACGTTGTTGATCGCTTCCACGACAATCCGATAGACGGTCACTTCAGTCAGGCGTGGCAATTTGAGCTCGGCAGCATCGTCATTAGCCAGAAAATGAAATGCGGGAGAGCCTGGCGAGTCACAACTCTTTTCCAACAAGGACTCGATGGCTGCAGGCAGGCCGAGGATATCGAGTGTCTGCGGATGCAGGTTATCCATCACCACCCGCAGATTGGTCATTGCGCGCTGGAGGTCAGCCTCAATTGCCGCGGCCTCCTCACCACAGGAAGCTTCCATTTGTAACTTTTCCAGCCCCCTGCGCACGGCGGACAAATCGGCAAGGGTCTGGTCATGGATGTCCATGGCAATCCGCCGACGCTCCTCTTCAGCGCCTTCGAGGAGTTTCTCAGCAGCCACCACCCGAATCAACTGCTCGGTCATACGGTTGATGGAAACCGCTAAACCGTCGAGCTCGTCACGAACCTTTTCTGGAGCCGGAGGAGGGGTAAAATCACCCGCTGTAATACGAGCGGCACCGTCAGAGAGCACTTTGATGCGACGCAGGATATGCCTGGCAAAGGTCAGGGAAAGCATGATCCCCACCAGAATGGCGAAGCCAAGGACGAGAATCGTCACAAAGGTCGTCTCGGCAACCAGGGCGTCGATATCTTCGTGGTGTACATTACTCAGATTTTCGCGGCGTTGATTCAATTCGCCGAGTTGTTTCTTGATGTGGGGACGCAACAGGCTCAGCGATGTATCAAAGCGTTCCAGATGTATCCCCTGCTCAGGATTCAGGCCGGCAACGCTTTGCCGCAACAGGCTCATGGACGACGCGCCAGTCAGACCGGTTTCCTGCAAACGATCAATTGAAACTTTAAGATGTTGATGCAGGTTCGCCATCTGTTCCAGAGCCTTGGAATCAGGCTCCTGGCTCTGGACTAAAAAGCCGACAACGCTTTGCATGCGCTGAGCAGCCATATCGGCCTCTGCCAAGGAAATAAAAGCTGTCTTGAGATTCTTGGCATGCTGACGCTTGACTGACATGTCCCAGTAAGTGAACTGCAGAAAACAGAGCAACAGAGTCATCAGGCAAAGCACCGCAGCAGGCGCCATTATTATCTGGTGTTTTAAAGCAAGTCGCATAGAGTAAAATTACCACAGAAAAAACATTGTGGCACTGTGCAAACGCACAGTGCCACGCGGGAGGCTCTCTTTACGGTTGTTCCAGATTATCACGGCCTGTTTTTTTAGTGTCCATCCGGAAACTCCGGATGAGCACGAGTGCAGTTTTCGATTTGGAAACGAGCAATTTTTCGTAAGGTCAAGGAAATCAAGCGCCCAGGTTAATCAAGTCAAGCAGTGAAGCGGAGGCGTAGTACTTTACGCCGCACAATCAAATGTGCAGATTGACGCCGAGCTTGCGGCCCATTTCATCCTGCACGAAATTGGCCGTTTCCGGACGAAAACTATTTAAGCGTCACCGTCGTATAGAGCAGGGTCGATTTGCGTTGGATCAGCAGGCGCAAAACCTTGTTGGCCGACATCTTGTCGACAATTTCCTTAAAATCCATAACCGATTTAACTGCTTTTCCATCGGCCTCAATGATCAGGTCGCCAACACGCAGATTGGCTTTGGCGGCCGGACCAGCAGGATCAATTTTGGCAATCAAAATGCCCTCGGTCCCACCAAGAGCAAAACGTTCCGCCAATTCAGGGGTTACATTACTCGTCGTGATACCAAGAACTCCGCCACCCTCTTTACCGTCTCCGGCGATTTTCTGTACGCCCTCATCCATTTTACCGACTGAGACTTTGAGCGTGCGTTCCTTGCCATCACGAAAGATTGTTATTTTCACGACCTTATCGACAGGAGTGGCCGCCACTAACCGCGGCAGATCGTTAAGCTCCTCAATCGATTCACCATCATACATCAACAGGATATCGCCGCGCTGCAGGCCAGCCTTGTCGGCAGGGGAGTCTTTAACGACCTCGTTGATCAGGGCACCATGGGTCTTTTCGAGACCGAAAGAATCAGCTAATTCTTTACTCATCGCCTGTATGGTCACACCCAGCCATCCACGGGTGACATGTCCTTCATCACGCAACTGGGGGATAATCTGCTTGGCCATATTGACCGGAATGGCAAATCCAATGCCCTGACCTCCTGAGACAATTGCCGCATTGATGCCGATGACCTCCCCCTGTACGTTAAACAGAGGTCCACCGGAGTTACCGGGATTGATGGACGCATCAGTCTGGATAAAATCATCATAAGGTCCGGCACCGATCACCCGCCCCTTGGCGGAAATTATCCCCACGGTCACGGTCTGCTCCAGGCCAAAAGGGTTGCCGATCGCCATGACCCATTCGCCGACCTTGATATCATCACTCTCGCCAAGCTTGGCTACTGGCAGACTTTCTCCAGCATCAATCTTGATCAGCGCCAGGTCAAGCTTGGGATCAAGACCACGCACCTCACCTTTAAACTCTCGACCATCGGCGAGCTTGACCGTGATTTCATCGGCGCCATCAACCACGTGATCATTGGTCAATATGTAGCCATCTTCGGAGATAATAAAGCCAGAACCGAGCGAACGTTGCTTGCGTGAGGATTGTGGTCTTTCGTTAAAAAAGCGGTCGAAGAATTCTTCGAAAAGATCACCGCCACCGGGGCTTCTGGGACCCCGATACAATGGCGCGCGTGGCTGGACCGTTCTAGCTGTACCGATGTTGACAACCGAAGGCTTGAGTTGCTCTACCAGAGAGACAAAATCAGGGGGCTGGGCAGCAGCGGGAACGACCAAGCAGACCAGTAACAAAACTAGCAAGGGGAGATTAAGACGCGACAACTTGCTCATAGTTTCCTCCATTGGGTTATTAAAACCTGAATCGGTTAATGACTTAACGGATGCAGGTAAAACAAATGTAATAACCATTGGGCCGACTGTCAATCGTCAGCACAGAGGAATCGATGTTATGTGAGAGGAGACTATTCCAGAATTGTCGTTTTAGGGTGCTTGCCCTCTTCCGGGCCCTCAATTGGCAAGCGCACCGAGAAGGAGCTACCTTTGTTGACTTCAGAGGTTACCGTAATGCCACCACCATGAGCCTCGGCAATCCACTTGACGATCGCCAGGCCGAGGCCGGTACCACCGTCCATACGATTACGTGCTTTATCGACCCGGTAAAAACGATCAAAGACATGGGCGAGGTGTTCGGCAGGAATACCTATGCCTGAGTCGTTAATGTCGACCCGCGCAAAACCATCCTCCACGGCCAGAGTAATGCTCATCTGGCCATTTTCAGGAGTGTACTTGATGCCGTTGGAAATCACATTGAGGAACATTTGGCGCAAACGCAGATCATCGCCACGGATACGAATTTCTTCCTCAACCTCAAGCAGCAGCTGTACCTCGATATTCTTGACCTCACACAAGAGACTGCTTTGCAGGTAAAGCTCCTGCACCAGGTCGCTCAGGCTGAGTTCCTTGATTTCCAGCGTCAGCTCACCGACCTCGCTCTTGGCCAGGGTCAGCAGGCTTTCAATGATCCGTTCCATGCGATCAATTTCTTCCATGTTGGAACTCAGCATGTCACGGAATTCTTCCGGAGTCTTGGCCCAACGCAGGGTGACTTCAGTTTCGCCACGCAGAATGGTGAGCGGCGTGCGCAGCTCATGAGAAGCATCGCCGGAAAACTGCCGGACGCGGCGGAAAGATTTATCCAGACGGTCAAGCATCTGATTCAGGCAATTCACCATTTGCGCAAGTTCATCCTGATAACTACCAAGAGGCAGACGCCTGGAGAGATTGTCCGCAGTAATTCCCTGGGCAGCTTCGGTGACTTCGAGAATTGGCGCAATGGTCCGTTCAGCCAACAGCCAGCAGCCAAGACACAACCAGAAGATGGCAAAAGGCCCCACCACCAGGTAAATCAGGCGCAACTCCTCAATGGTCTGCTGTAAAGGGCCGAGTTCCTGGCCAACCTGGACAACGCCCAACAAACGTCCGTTCTCCACCAGGGGATAGGAAAGCAGCCGTAAACGCCCCCCGTCCGCCTGTTCAATCGTCTCCAGATGTTCATGCAGCCAACGCACCTGCTGACGCGCAACCGGGCCAAAAACAAGCTCTCGCTCTTGCAGATTATCCGAGACACAGCCCTGCTGCAGACTGTCATCGCGCAACAACAGGAAAGCTCCCCAGTTATTACTGTGAATCAGGTCTTGCAGGCCATCGCAGTTCAGTTCTGTACTGCTGTCCTGAAGAATATCGGCACGGTTTTGATCAAGGGTACGGGCAATTTCCCTGATCTGACGATCCACCTGCTCACGCAGGTTGTGGGAAAAGTAATGGTACGAGAAAAGAGCACTGACTGCCAGGATGACAGCCAGTGTCATAGCGTACCAAAAGGTCATGCGGACCCGGATCGACCGTAGTGGTGAAACGGCCAAGCCTGCTACTCCTCTTTGAGTACGTAACCAATACCGCGAACAGTATGAATCAACTTCTTGGAGAAGTCGCGGTCGACCTTTTTACGCAGATAGTTGACGTAAACATCGATGATATTGGTGAACGAATCAAAGGTGTAATCCCAGACATGTTCGGCGATCATAGTCCGCGTCAGAGTTGTCTCCGGGTTACGCATGAAGAATTCCAGCAGGGCATATTCTTTGGCGGTCAGATCGATTTCATCATCGCCGCGCCAGACCTTATGCGCCACAGGATCAAGGCGTAAATCTGCATAGGTGATTTCAGCGCCGCGCTCATGGGTGCCACGACGAGCCAAGGCGCGTACACGGGCCAGCAACTCGGCGAAAGCAAACGGTTTGGTCAGATAGTCATCACTGCCCGAATCGAGTCCGGCCACGATATCCTCAACCGTATCTTTGGCGGTCAGACAGAGTACCGGGGACTCAACATCCTTTTCGCGCAGGGCTTTGATCGCCGCCAGACCATCCATCTTCGGCAGCATGATATCCATGAGAATCAGGTCGTAATTGTTTTTCGACCCAAGCTCGACACCGGACTCACCATCGTAAGCAACATCAACAGTAAATCCTTCACCTTCCAGACCTCGTTGGATAAAGTTTGCTACTTTTTTTTCGTCTTCCACTACAAGTACGCGCATGATATTTTCTCCTTTATTCTCTGTATGTTACATTAATCATTAGTAGGATCCGTCGTCGTCAAAGCGACTAAATGAATCATTTCAACCCCAGGCTAACCAAAACTTCATTGGCGGTCTCCTCAACAGCTTTACTGGAGACATCAATAACCACCCATGGCTGACGCCGGAAAATCTTCTTGGCGGCTTTCAGCTCCTCTTCAATCTCTTCATAATCAGCATAAGCGGCCCTGGGGTCTTGTCCCAGGTTACGCAAACGCGCTGCACGAACTTCAACCCGCCT
>DAOWJU010000300.1 GCA_030640215.1 Desulfuromonadales bacterium | reverse complement strand
TTGCTTGGTCGGACGGTGAACGACGTACGGACCGCCTTCGATTCTCACGACATTCGGAAAGCCACACTCGCAATCGAAGGATATGTAGACTCCCTCTCAAATTGGTATATCCGCCACTCGCGTCGCAGGTTCTGGCGAGGAGGACGGGACGACTTCAAAACGCCGCCACCACATGATTTGACCGGTCAGAGCGTTCAGGATCATGTGCTGCGATCAGATTCTGCTATGCCGTTGATGCATATCACCAACGCGGCGCAACTCCTCTTTAAACGTCATCCGGTCAATGTCAGGCGCGAGCAGGAAGGCAAGCTTGCTGCGAACTCCATCTGGCTCTGGGGGCAGGGGCGTCGTCCGCAAATGCCGACCTTGCAGGAAAAATTCAAACTGAATGGTGCAGTGATCTCAGCTGTAGATTTGATCAAAGGAATCGGTATCTATGCCGGTCTCGATGTCATTGACGTGCCGGGAGCCACGGGCTATCTGGATACCAACTATTTGGGCAAAGGCGAGGCTGCTCTGGAAGCTTTGAAAACCAGAGACTTTGTTTATCTGCATGTGGAAGCTCCAGATGAAGCTGGCCATAGCGGTAGCCTGAGTGACAAAATCGAAGCCATCGAGCGTTTCGACGAAGATGTTGTTGGCACGGTCATGAACGGCATTGGTGCTCTGGGCGATTATCGGGTTTTGTTACTTCCCGACCATCCTACTCCAGTTGCCAAAATGACTCACACCAAGGATCCGGTACCGTTTGTCCTTGCTGGCTCCGGCTGCGAATTTACCTCGGGAAATTCTGCCATGGAGTATTCCGAACCTGCTGCTCAGGCTTCAGGGCTTATTGTTGATCCCGGATATCAGATGATGGAGATTCTTGTGAACGGTAAGTTACCGTAGCCCCTTTCATCGAAGACTTACGACATACAAATAGGACGGCCTCTGTGCCGTCTTTTTTGTTGCGTAATTGTCAATAATCAAATTCCTGCATCAAATGTCTGTAGTGATCGTGTCATTATGTTATTAGCGTGAGCTTACCAGTTGTTCCTAAGTCATTCCCCAGATTCACTGTTGCTAATAGACGTCTGCTGAGCTAACCTCAGAAAATTATTGTTCTCTAAGAGAAACCGCCACTATGCAATATTTAGTAATTATTCTGGTCGTCTGTTTTTTTGCGTTTGCTTTGATTTCGCTGGTTTTATGGCAGAAGTATCGGTCTGAACAAACGGCTCGTGAACGCACCGAACGAGAGTCTGGTAACTCTCGGGACTGGCTGGATTTGATTCAAACCAAGACGCCGGTTATGATCCATGTGATCGACGGTAATGGCTGCCTGGTCGCGGTGAGTGACGAGTGGTTGGAAAGGCTTGGCTACACGCGACAGGAGGTTCTTGGCAAGCAGTTTACGGCGTTCCTGCCTGCAGAGTCATCGTGGCAGTGCCCTGGGGATGACTGCCCGGAATGCTCCTGCACTGGCCTTTGTAAAGAAATCCCTCTCCAGATCGTCAAGCACGACGGGCAGATACTCGACGTCCTCTTTTCTGCTGTTGCTGAACGTAACCTTAAGGGTGGGCTCTTTCAGTCGTTTGCTATCCTCACCGATATTACAGTGCAGAAACAGGCCACTGTTGAGTTGAAACAGGCTCAGGATGAACTTGAGGAACGGGTCAGAAACCGGACCTTGGCATTGGACGAAGCATATGAGCACCTGGCCCTGGAGATGAAAGAGCGCAAGCGCGCCGAAATTATCCTGCACACCATCGCGGAAGGGGTCTCTGGCACAACCGGTGTCGCCTTTTTTACCTCTCTGGTAAAGTACCTGTCGAAGGTCCTCAATATGGACCATGCCATGATCGGCATCTTCGACGAGCAGGAGGAGGACAAGGTCCAGACCGTTGCCATTAGTTCCCACGGCCAGAGACAAGAAAATTTCAGCTACGACCTTGCCGGAACCCCTTGTGCCAAGGTGACTAGTCAGGGGATGTGTCTCTATCCACAGAATGTTGCGCAGCTCTTCCCCGAAGACAGTATGCTCTTGTCGATGGGGATCGAAAGCTATATCGGTACGCTATTGAATGATTCGTCCGGGACGCCGATTGGTCTGCTGGTCGTCATGGGAAGCTCTCCGGTGGAGACATCCGGGACCGTCACTTCGATGTTGCAGATCTTTGCCAGTCGAGTGGCGGCTGAGCTTGAGCGGCTTAAACAGGATGATGAATTAATGCAGGTACGCAACCTCGAATCACTTGGTCGTATGGCCGCTGGCATCGCTCATGAAGTTAACAACCCATTAACAAATGCCTCAATAAACATCCAGATGCTTCGCAAAAAACTTGATCCCCTGGAGAAGGAGAATCCGCTTTTGCGGCGAGTTGAGGCCGTAGAGCGTAATATAGAGAGAGCCTCCAATATAGCCAAAGAATTACTCCTGTTCTCGCGGCAGCAGGAACTCGAACTGGTTCAAGTTGATCTCGTCGACATTGTCGACAAGGCATTTGCACAGATGACCTGTGAACTTGAACATATCGTTCTACACAGAAAGATGTTGTTGGTTACGAAGGTGTTAGGCGACCCACTCAAGCTTGAAGGGGTATTCATCAATCTATTTAACAATGCGATTGATGCAATGCCAGACGGTGGCACCCTTTCTGTAAGCAGCTTCGAGGAAAGTGGCAAGATCATTGTCAAGGTCCACGATACCGGGTGTGGAATACCGCAGGAATATCTCTCCAAAGTGTTTGATCCGTTCTTCACAACCAAGGAGGTCGGGGTCGGCACTGGCTTGGGTTTGTCGATCGTCTATGGAATTATCCGTCAGCATCATGGAATGATCGAAGTTATTAGTTCGATCAATGAAGGGACAACATTTATTGTCAAATTGCCAATACAATAGTAAGGGAATAGCATGAACAGGATACTGATTGTAGACGATGATACAGAACTGAGAGGCAACCTTTCCGATGTCCTTCAGGATGCAGGCTACACGACAGCCGAAGCTCATAACGGCCAGGCTGCATTGAACCTTCTGGAGAGTGAAGATTTTACTCTGGTTCTGCTTGATATGGTCATGCCGGGGATGAATGGCATTGATACGCTGACAGCGTTGAAACATAAGAAGCCACAGACCAAGGTTATCATGATCACTGCCTTTGCTACGGTCCAGAACGCCGTGAACGCTATTCAGAAAGGAGCCAGCGATTATGTGACCAAGCCATTCAAGATTGAGGATCTGTTGGCTACGATTGGACGGGTTCTAGAGGAGGCAAGGTTTGAGGAAGGTGCAGCGAAAATTGGTTTAGACAATGCCATAAGTTCTTTGAACAATGAGATCCGGCGCAATATTATCCGCATGATTTTCAAACGGAAGAATATGCGCTTGATGGAGATTACACGAGAACTCAATTTTGATGATCACACCAAGATCGTCTTTCATCTGAAGAATCTCAAAGAGGCAGACGTGATTGATCAAGATCAAAATAAGGCCTATTTCCTCACCGAAGAGGGTGGAAGACTCTACGAATGCATGAAATTGCTGGAGCTTTATGTTGCCGAAAATTGATTGACTGGCTTTTGCTGGTTTCCATACAATCACCATAAAGGCCGTCCATTCTTGGACGGCCTTTCGTTGTTTTGTGGCCTGAAATTGGGGATAGTGGAATTGACGGCAGTGAGTCTTAGTTGTCAAACGAGGTGAGTATTGAGAATAAATATTCTAGGTTTTTTTGATCTTCAGGTTGCTATGATTGGGCATTGATAGCCTGTTTGACTCTTATGCCGTTTATAATTAGTGAGGTCAAAAGTCCGCAATGTCTGAACTAAACAAAATCATGAACGTAATCTCCATAGAGGCACTGGACGCTATCCCTACCCCGATTTTTTTCAAAAACAAGGAAGGCTTTTTTTCAGGTTGGAATCGGGCCTTTGCCGAGTTCTGTGGCTTAACGAGCTTCAGCGCGGAGTTAGGGGGGATCTTGGAGATTTATGCCGAGGAAGACCGGAAACTTCTTCATGATGGCGGCAATATTATCGTTGAGACTTCCGTGACTCGAGCCGACGGTAAACAGCGCAATGTTCTGCTTCACAAAGCTGGCTTTGTTAAAAATAATGGGCAGACCTACAGCGGATTGGTCGGAACCATGATCGATGTGACCGAACTGCGCTCTGCAGAAAAGAAGGCTGATTATCTGACGCACTACGATCATCTGACTGAACTGCCCAACCCTGTCCTGTTCCAGGATCGGTTGAACACTGAAATCGTCCACGCCCGACGGCATGATGAACATTTAGCGGTCTTTGCCATCGATATCGATCATTTCAAGAAGGTCAACAACGTTTTTGGTCACGACCTCGGCGATTCTCTGCTCAAGGTTGTTGCACGGCGCATCACTGAGACCATCCGGGAGGAGGATACTGCGGCTCGTTTCGGTGGTGACAGTTTCACTCTGCTATTGCGGAATATACGTTACGAAGAGGACGCGGCGATCATTGCGAAGAAAATCCATGAGAGTATCAAGCAACCGTTCTTTCTCGATGATCAGGAGGTCTTCATAAGCGTAAGTGTCGGTATCGCCCTCTACCCCCTCGATGGTGACAATGTGCAGACATTAATCAAGAACAGCGATGTTGCGCTGCATCGCGCCAAAGAGAGAGGACGCAGTACCCATCTTTTCTTTGCTCCAGAGATGAACCTCCGCGCCTCCGAGCAGATGAAACTGCAGAACAGCCTGCGCCGAGCCCTTGATCGGGATGAATTTATCATCCATTACCAGCCCCAGTATGACGCAGAATCCGGCCGCATGATCGGTGTTGAAGCGCTGCTGCGATGGCAGCATCCGGATCTGGGCATGGTCTATCCTGACCAGTTCATCCAGCTAGCAGAGCATATCGGCCTGATTGTGCCAATCGGCGAGTGGGTCTTGCGTACTGCCTGCCAGGATGCCATGGTCTGGAATGAGGAGAACGAAAACCAGATCCGGGTCTCAGTGAATCTCTCGCCACGTCAGTTCCAGCAGCCAGATCTCTACGAAAAGATTTGTCAGATCATCAATGAGACTGGTATTGAGCCCGCCTGGCTGGGGCTGGAGGTAACTGAAAGCTCAGTGATGCAGAATGTAGACTACGCCGTATGCGTTCTCACTGAGCTGAAAAAACTCGGGGTCCACCTTTCGGTTGACGATTTCGGTACCGGTTATTCTTCGCTGAGCTACCTGAAGAAATTCCCGATTGACCTGTTGAAGATCGACCGTTCCTTCATTACCGATATCCCGAAAGATAGTGATGATATTGCAATTGTCTCGGCTGTTGTTTCGATGGCGCACAATCTCAATCTCAAAGTGCTCGCCGAAGGGGTGGAAACTCTTGAGCAGAAGGATTTTCTGCACTCGGTCTCCTGCGATGAATTTCAGGGGTTCTATTTCAGCCGTCCAGTCGCTGCACACCACATCCTTCAGTAGTTAACCGTCTACTCTCTGCTTGTCAGATGGGGGGCCCATGAGAGTACACAGTATATGATCAATTACCCGACGACTCTACGATTAATCCTGTTACTCTGGCTGATGCTCTGCGCCACTCCCGAAATAGCTGTTGGAGCGACGCCGACTCATTATTTCAATTGTAAAGAATGCCATCTTACCGGACTAACAATCGATGAACTCGGAGGCGGTAATGTTTGCCTCACATGTCACAACCCCATGGCAGGCGATATCACACTCAATGACGGCGCTCCGGTAGGGCTCGATGGTCACACAGAGGGTCGTTTAACCTCCGGGGATGCGAGCAACACCTTCGATCATGGCACAGGGCTACCATCCTCTGGCCAGACCTCCCACGCCTGGTCTGCCCCGTCTGACATTCAGGTAGCAGCTGGCGCGAAGGCTCCGTTACGTTCTGAGTATCCAGAGTTCTATTCGCGCTACGGCACCTCGTCCGGCAAGATAACCTGCAGTCGCTGTCACAACCCACATGCACAAGTAGGCGACAACACCAAGCTGCTCGTAACAGGTGCCGATTCCGCCGATTCCATGTGTCGAGCCTGCCATGCCCTCTGGGATCAGACAGACAACCATGGCTGGTTGACTCATCCTATTGTGAACAACTACAGCACAGCTGTTGCTACTCATCCAGACAAGTATCGTGCAACTTTAATTAACAAGGAGAATGCCGACATCCGGCTCGTTGATGGTGGAGTTTCATGTACCTCCTGTCACGGCGTCCACTTTGTTGACTCAGACGCTACGACACCTGACGGCGTTGCCCACATCAATGAGCTGAGTCCGTCCGACGGCAAACTACTGCGCGGTGATGGGCCAGAACGATCTGACAAATCCTCCCTCTGCCAGACCTGCCATACCTACGAGGAACACGGCGACGACAACGGCGAAAAGCCAGGTTGCCTGATCTGTCATAGCGGTCATTCTTATGACCCTGCTTACCCTAACTATTTCGTCTTAAGAAAATCGGCCACAACCACAACCTACAACACAGTAACAGGGCTTGATTATTCATCACCATCGGTACTTGACAGTGAAGTTAAATACACCTTCTGGAACGACCGGACTGACGGCACTGCAAACGGCTATTGCGAGAAGTGCCATGGCGATGCCAGAGATATCGGCTCTGGTGCCGGTAATTACCATGTTGCAGCGGCGATCTGCACCGATTGCCATACTCACGCCGGTTCGACCTTTGTCAAACATGATGGAGGGTCAGGTGATGGCTGTGAG
>DAOWJU010000142.1 GCA_030640215.1 Desulfuromonadales bacterium | reverse complement strand
TTTGTCTTGGTAAAGTATGATTGTTACATTGTAAGTTTCTTTCAGGAGTCTTTTGTGCGGACCAGTTTGGGTAAAAAATTACTATTTTATACGGGCGGTATTGTTGCCTTGCTGCTGGTCGTTACCTTTATGGTGCTGGAGCGCAACCAGGCGCAGGCGTGGGAGGATTACCTCTTCAACCAGAGCCTTTCTTTCGCGCGACTGGCAACGCCTGAACTGCTGAAGCGTTTTCGCGGCTCTTTCCCGCCTGACGAACCCGCTGATATTGCCGATATGCATGAATTTCTCGGCCTGAACCGTGATCTGGTGCAGTTCTCCCTGGTCTCGGCAACCGGTCGTCGGCTCTATCTGTCAAGTGTCTTTGAGGATTTCCCCGGCCTGAATCTGCAAACTTTTGATAGTGAAAATCTCTCTGCCCGGCTGGCGGCTGAGCGCACAACCATGGTCACCCATAAATTGCCCGGCGGTGGTCGCCTGCTGGACTTGATCGAGCCAGCTTTCGGCCCGACCGGTCAACAAGTGGTTTCAGTCCGCTACCTGATCTCCTACGATTCTATTGATGCCCGCATGCAGGAGTCGCGCAGACATTTTGTCATGATCGCCATTGCAGCGCTCTTTGGTTGTTTGGTCATGGTCAGTCTGATTGCTCGACGGATCACCCAACCGATTGCCAGCTTGACAGATGGCGCCCGGTCTCTGGCTCGCGGAGAACTGGAGACGCGAATTGTTGCCGAGAGTCGTGATGAACTTGGCACCTTGGCTCAAGCCTTCAACGACATGGCCGAGAGTCTGTCTGCCAGTCGTGCCGAGCTGACCCGCAAGAATGAAGCTCTGATTACGGCTAACGAACATATGCAGTCAATGCAGGAGCAACTATTGCGCAGCGAACGCCTGGCTGCCATTGGTCAATTGGCTGCCGGTGTTTCGCACGAGATCGACAACCCGGTCGGGATCATCCTCGGTAACGCTGAGCTGCTCATGGAGGATTTGCCAGAGGGTGACCCATTGCGTGAAGATGTCGCCGCTATTATCGAAGAATGTCGGCGTTGTAAGCGCATCACCGGCGGTCTGCTTGGTTTTGCCCGCTCTCCTGAAGCGCATCACGACCGGGTCGAGCTCAACCTACTGGTTAAGGAGACGGTGGCTTCTCTACATCCGCAGATGCTTTTCAAGGATCTTAACCTGACGATAGATGTCGCAACCGATGATCTATGCGTGACTGGTGACGCCGACCAACTGCGCCAGGTCATGATCAATATCCTGTTGAACGCTGCCCAGGCTCTTCAGGGCGTTGGACAGCTCGCGGTCTCTTTGCTGGCAGAGTCTGGTCACGCTCACATCTATGTCGATGACAGCGGCCCGGGGATTCCGAAAACGGATCGTGAGAAAGTTTTCCAGCCCTTCTTTTCGACCAAGGCTCCCGGTGAGGGGACCGGTCTTGGACTGCCGCTCTGTCGTAAACTGGTCGAAGCGCAGGGCGGAGAGATTTATGTCCATCAGGCCCCTTTGGGAGGCGCGCGCCTCTCGGTTACGTTGCCCCTGTCGGATTAGTTTGCATCCGGTTACGATTTAAGGAAAAAAGCTTTGACATGCTTCGTGAGGATTCATTAGGATAAGCGATAATTTTCTTAGGAGTCTGTCCGAGAATAAGGCTCCTATTCTCGGACAGGATCCTGGCGGACTTCCCATAATTATGGACTTTGTACTTAATCTTTTAAATGACGACATTCGTCGCGTCGAAGCACAGTTTCGTGAGGATTTGTCCTCGCGTGTACCGCTGATCCGTAAGGTCGGCGAATATGTGCTGGCGAGTGGCGGCAAGCGCGTACGTCCGATGATTCTGTTGCTTAGTACCCGGCTTGCTGGCTATCAGGGTGACGCCCATATCGGGTTAGCCAGCGTCGTTGAATTCATCCATACTGCGACTCTATTGCACGATGACGTGGTCGATAGTGCCGTGCTGCGACGAGGCCAGGATTCCGCGAATGCCGTATGGGGCAATGAAGCCAGCGTGCTGGTTGGTGATTTTCTCTTTGCCAAGTCGTTCTCCATCATGGTGCGTTCTGGCAACCTGAATATTCTTAAAAGTCTCGCTGATGCTACCACTCAGATGGCAGAGGGAGAGGTGTTGCAGTTGATCAGCACGAGTGACGTTGAACTTCTGGAAGAACATTACATCGAAGTTGTCCAGAACAAGACAGCGGTGTTGCTTTCGGCTGCGAGTCGTTGTGGAGCACTTCTGGGTGGCTGCTCTACAGAGGAAGAAGAGGCTCTGGCGGCTTATGGTATGGATCTTGGTATTGCCTTTCAGTTCATGGATGATGCCCTTGATTATGTCGCTGACCAGAGTGAATTTGGCAAAGAGTGTGGCCATGATCTCCTGGAAGGCAAGGTTACCCTTCCCCTGATTCATACATTGAAGCATTGCACTCCTGAAGAACGCGAGAAGGTTACCACGATTATTGAGCAGGAAGTTCTGCCCAGTAAAGACTTGCAATATGTTGTCGAACTGATTCACTCCTGCGACGGCATTGGCTATACCCGTGAGCAGGCAAAGATTCTGGTTGAATCAGCCCAAAATCACCTTGCCATATTTGACGAGTGCCCGGCCAAAGAAGCTATGAACAGGCTTGCGGACTACGTCGTCAGTCGCAGTTATTAGCAATCTTTTCGGCATCTGGTTAATGAACCGGCTACCTGACCCGGCCCCCTCCTGTTATAGTGCCACACATGCCTCGTTTCTCATTTCATAAGAAAGTTCTCTACGTCTTCTGTGGTTTGACCTTGCTGCCTTTGATTCTATTGGCAGTTTTTGCCGGTCAGAGTCTTGATACTGTTGAGCAGCTGTTACGTGCCAGTGCCATCAGGGCTCTTGATGAACAGGCCGCAGAAACACTTGAGCTGCGAGCGGTCATGGTCGCCGATGAGGTGCGTACATTTTTGCGCAGGATCGAAAGCGATCTGGCTGTGCTGGCACGCTTGCCGGTTGAGCCGGATGAGTACCTCTGGTTCAATCAAAAGCATCGTCGACCGATCTGGGTTCGCACAGGAACCAACCAGTGGCCGCGGGAATTACGACCATCAATAAGACTCTATAAAGAGATCACCTACATCGACGCGAGCGGCATGGAGCGTCTGCGGATTGCTGATGGTGTCCTGAACGAAGAATTGCGCGATGTGTCCAACCCTGCCAACACGACCTATCTGTCAGAGATCTATTTCAACGCTGCGCGAGAACTCCAGGAAGATCAGATTTATGTTTCACATGTCACTGGCTGGCATGTCGGTAAAGATGCACAGCTTGGTGGTGCGGCGACTCCAGAAGGGGCTATTGAGGGGGCTGACTATGAAGGGGTTGTGCGCTTTGCGCAACCGGTTTTTACACCTGACGGCCAGCTAAAGGGTGTCGTTGTGTTGTCTCTTGACCATCGCCACCTGATGGAGTTCACTCAACATATTTCACCCACGGAAGAAAGATTCGTCATCTTCCCTTCTTACCAGAGCGGCAACTATGCCTTTATGTTCGATAATGAGGGCTGGATTGTTACCCATCCTAAATTCTGGGATATAAGGGGGCAGGATAAGGATGGCCACCTGGTGCCACCTTACACCAAGGATTCCAGTCAGGAAGCGATTGCCAGTGGTGCCATTCCCTACAATTTACGCGAAGCTGCCTTTATTCACCCTAATTATCCAGAAGTTCATCAGTCCGTACTCGGTGGGCGTTCTGGAGTTCTGGATGTCACCAACGTCGGTGGCTCGCGGAAGATTATGGCTTTTGCACCGATCTTCTACGATTCAGGGCCTTATGCTGAAACAGGTGTCTTTGGCGGCATAACAATCGGTGCCGAAGTGAAACAGTTCCACAAAATGGCGGAATCGGCTTCAGCGAACATACGCCTGCTTTATCATGCCTTCCTGACTGGAGCCATGGTGTTGATTGGTTTGACGACCCTGCTGGTTGTGTATGTTGCCTATCGTCTTTCGCATAACATCACCAACCCATTGTCTACTTTGATTGCCGGAACCAAGGAGATGGCGCGTGGCAAACTGGGGACGCAGGTGGATATTGTCAGTCCGATAGAGATTGCTGAATTGGCAACTGCTTTCAATACCATGGCTAGACAGCTCAATGAACGCCGTGAGAGATTGTTGAAGACATTGACTGTCCTGCGTCATTCTCGTAAAGAGATCAAGCAGGAAAGGGATTTCAAACAGACAATTGTTGAAAATGTTGAGGTCGGGATTTTGACTCTTGATAGTCATCAGCACGTCACTTCATTGAATGGCGTGGCCCGCGTTATTTTGCAAATTATGGAAGAAACAGTTGATCATTTGCCACTCAAGGAAGTCCTCCATAACGTCCCTGAACTGCATGAATCGATTTCACAAAGCATACAGGCTGAACGTTGGAGTGGGTATGCCTCTCTGGAAAGAAATGGTCGTTCACTAACCTATCGATTGGCTATTCATCCGCTTTCTTCCGGGAGTGAAGATGGTCATATCCTTACCATCGAAGACTTAACCGAACGTGTCAATTTCCGTCAGCAGGTGGCACGCCTTGAGCGTCTTGCTTCGCTGGGACGTCTCTCAGCTGGCATTGCTCACGAAGTACGTAATCCGTTGACTGGCATCAGTTTGTTGCTCGATGAACTGCACGACCGCATGCTCGCTAATCCGGACGATCAGAGGCTAATTCAGCGTGCATTGCATGAGATTGAGCGGTTGGAGGGGTTGGTCAACGAACTTCTGAACTTCGCTTCTTTGCCTGACAACCGCCTGGTGCCAGGTGACCTTGCCGTTGTGCTGCGTGATACGCTCTTTCTGGTGAATAAACAATTTCAGAAGCAGCAGGTCTGTCTCCATGAAGAGATCCCAGAGGTGTTACACCATTCCCGCATGGACAGTGATCGCTTGAAACAGGCGATTCTGAACTTGCTGAATAATGCTTTGGCGGCCATGCCAGGTGGCGGTGAATTGTGGATTTCTGCGCAGAATACAGTTGATGGTGCGTTAATTACGATTCGTGACACGGGCCAGGGGATTCCAGCTGATCGCCTCGCCCTGATTTTCGAGCCATTTTATACCACCAAAGGGGAGGGCACCGGTCTGGGCCTCTCTATCACCCATACTATTATCACCAGTCATGGTGGACGCATCGAAGTGCAGAGCCAGGAGGGAGAAGGGACAGAGTTCAGTATTCACCTCCCCGATGGTGGCCAAAATTAGCCTTCGGCTGCAGCTGCTTGTTCTTGGTTGCTGGTGAAAGTTCTAAGCATGGCCAGTTTCGGCCATATTCCGTTGTTATTCCCCCTCTTTGTCGTTATTATGCCTTCTGTTAATAGTTTCTTTCACATGCTGATTGAGGAGATTATTCTATGGATCGCATTCTGATTGTGGATGATGAGGCCTTTATTCGTGAGAATCTTGAAAGGATTCTTGAGGAAGACGGCTACCATCCTTATTCTACGGACAATGGCGATGACGCCGTTAAGGAAGTCAGTGAGGCCGATGTCGACCTGGTTCTGCTTGATCTGAATCTTGGTGCTCAAAGCGGTCTCGATGTATTGCGTGCTATGCGTGAGATTGATCCCGGTGTGCTGGTCATCATTATCACCGGTTATGGCACCGTAGAAAGCGCTGTTGAAGCTCTGAAGATGGGAGCTTATGACTACATCAAGAAGCCATTTAAGGCCGATGCTATTCGCCTGATTGTGCGTCTGGCTCTGGAGACTCAGAACCTGCGCCGTGAAGTTCGCCAGTTGCGGCGCGGCAGTCAGGTCCGGGAGGTCTCCGTTGACAACATCATGGTCGGTTCCAGCGAACAGTTGACTCAGATCTATCGGCAGATTCGTGAAGTTGCCAAGCATGAGACCTCTACCGTTTTGATTACTGGTGAATCAGGGACCGGCAAGGAGCTCGTAGCCAAGGCCATCCACCACCTCTCTCCCCGCAAAGATAAGCCCTTTGTGGAGATCAACTGTGGCTCATTGCCGTTCAATTTACTCGAAACCGAACTGTTCGGACATGAACGGGGTGCTTTCACAGATGCTAAAAACCGTAAAATTGGTCTCTTTGAGGAAGCCAACGGCGGCACGATTTTCCTTGATGAAATTGGTGAGATGGATCCGAGTCTACAGGTCAAACTACTCAGGGTTCTCGAGGATCGTAAGATCCGGCGGTTGGGTGGTAACCGGAATATCGATATCGATGTCAGAATTGTGGCCGCGACCAATCTCGAAATTAAGGAGGCCATCGAGCAGAAGGCTTTTCGTGAGGATCTTTTCTATCGTCTTAACGTCTTCCCGATTCACGTGCCGCCGCTACGGGACCGTCGCGAGGATATCCCGCCATTGCTGGAGTTTTTCCTCAAATATTACAGCGAGGAGTTTCGCAAGAATGTTCGTGAGATCTCTCGCGCTGCCCTGGATCTGTTGATGCGTTATCACTGGCCAGGCAATGTGCGTGAATTGCGTAACGTCATGGAACGAATCTGCATCATGCATAATCAGGAGGTCATTACACCTGAATGCCTGCCTCGTGAAATCTGGGGTGACAAACCACAAAATGAAGCATCGTTCGACTATCAGATTCCTCCGGAAGGCATCTTGTTTGAGGAGATAGTCGGGCGACTGGAGAAGGATCTGGTCGCTCAGGCGGTCACTATTACCGGTGGTAATGTTGC
Source organism: Desulfuromonadales bacterium (assembly GCA_030640215.1). Taxonomy (GTDB): domain Bacteria; phylum Desulfobacterota; class Desulfuromonadia; order Desulfuromonadales; family BM103; genus M0040. The sequence continues at coordinate 4,551 of DAOWJU010000142.1, read as the reverse complement.
CAAAACGGCACGTCTGCTTAACCTGCCCCGTGGCACTTTGCGCTATAAAATGGAAAAATACGGGCTGACTGAAGGGGCATGATCGGACTCAATATTTAAAATTCAACTGATTTTTCATAACGATGCAATCCCTTGTGAGATATTTGTGAGTATTGTTGTGCTATCTTTCTGAGTAAGAATATTATCTCGCCGATAATGGCAAACTCGGGGTAACTCGGGGACGCAAAGCCACGGGTCCACTGAACTCATTTAGAGGGAGGGTGGATAGCCGGGTTGCCGAAGAGGGGTAGCAGAGGATATAAAACCCGTCTCCGGTACCGAGAGATGGGTTTTTTGCAGGATGTGATAAACGGAGGTTGTTATGAACGCACGACCAATCGCAGTTGTAGTTGATGACAGCAAGCCTTTTCTCATGTACCTCTCAATACTGCTGAACCGCATGAATCTTGAAGTCCTTCCCGTAAATAATGCTGCCGAAGCCATCGAAATCTCACGTGTGACCCGTCCTCACCTCATCACCATGGATATGATGATGCCAGATATGGATGGTCTTGAAGCTCTTCGTGCCATCCGTGCTGATGAGGAGCTTGCCGACCTGTCGGTCATCATGATCTCCAGCTATCAGGATAAGCATCGGCAATGGGAAGCCTTGAGCCTCGGTTGCATTGATGTGCTCGACAAGCCGGTGGATCTACGACGATTACATAAGGCGATTCAACGCTGTAACCTTTATACCGGTGGTCGCCGACGTTACTTGCGGGCGCCTTTCGACAAAACTGTCGGTTTGCACCATCAGGGTAAATTTCGCGAAGTTTCCAGTGTCACACTTTCCGAGCGTGGAATCTTCCTGCATATGCGTGAGCAACTGCCAAAAGGAGCCCACGTCGAAGTTGACCTGCCGCTGCCTTCAGATGAGACTTTGCAAGTTGGTGGTTCTGTGATCTATGGCAAGGCACAGAATGGTGGCCCAATGGTTTCCCAAGGAATCGCAGTCAAGTTTGATCGTATGACTTTGAAGAACATTGAGATCCTGTCAGGTTTGGTAGAAGAGCTGCTGGTTGGTGACCTCGTTCTGGACGAGACCGAACCGGTTGTCAATGCCAGCTGACAATCGCCTCGCACAGCCTTCCCCTCAAATCCTATAAGACAGTCTATCTGATTTTTTTGGACTGCATTTCCAAGCCTTTTCCGATATCCTCTCATCTTAATTAATCAACACCCCCTCAGTCCCCCCTTTAAATAGGGGGGAAGCGAGTGCAACGAGCAGGGGGGTGACCTGGGGAGATCTTACGCTGAGGTCTAAGAATTCTTACTAAACTGTCAGGACATTATCCTCTTGCAACGACAGAAAATCATCATCGAAGGAATCGTACAGGGCGTTGGTTTTCGCCCGTTCATCTATCAATTGGCCGAGCGGTTCAGTTTGGCCGGATCGGTGTGCAATGATACGCGCGGTGTGACGATTGAGGTTGAAGGGGATCCTGATGACCTGGCTCAATTTGTCACTGCAATCCAGAGCGAAAAACCTCCACTTGCTGTCATTCAAAGTCTTGAGGCAGAGACTGTTGCTGTACAGGGTTCGTCCGGCTTTTCAATAGTGCAGAGCAGGGTGGGTGAAATCCGTCGCGCTCAAATAGCTCCTGATACTTTTGTTTGCGAAGATTGTCTGCAAGAACTCTTTGATTCTGGTGATCGTCGCTATTGTTACCCCTTTATTAATTGCACTAATTGCGGCCCACGCTACACGATTGTAACCGGTATTCCCTACGACCGGCCGTTGACAACCATGGCGGATTTCCCGCTCTGTCCAGAATGCCAGACTGAATATGATGATCCGACTTCACGGCGTTTTCATGCTCAACCGAACGCCTGCCCGACATGTGGCCCAGAGTTGCAGTTGGTTGATGGCAAGGGACAATGCATTGTTGTAGCAGACCCCTTGTCTGAGGCTGTTCGGCGTCTCAAAGATGGGCAAATTCTGGCAATCAAAGGCTTGGGCGGCTACCATCTCGCTGTAGATGCCGGTAACCATGAGGCGGTTCTGGAGCTTCGCCGCCGTAAGCAGCGTGACGAAAAGCCCTTTGCCCTGATGGCGAAAGATCTTGATGTCGTCAAGAGGTTCGCCATTGTTGGTGATGATGAAGCTCGACTGCTGCAAGGTGTTGAACGGCCGATAGTCCTGCTGCAAAAGTGTGACGACCATAACATGGCCGAAAACATTGCTCCTGCCAACCGTTACTTTGGCGTCATGTTGCCTTACACACCGCTGCATTACCTGTTGTTACAAGACGAGTTCGAGGCCCTGGTGATGACCAGCGCTAACCTCTCCGATGAACCGATTGCTTTCGAAGATGATGAGGCTTGCCAGCGCCTGGGAACAATCGCCGACGCTTTTCTGATTCACAATCGTCGCATACATACCCGTACCGATGACTCCATTGCCCGGGTGATGGCTGACCGCCCTCTGCTGCTGCGCCGTTCGCGTGGCTTTGTACCGCGTGCCATTGCTTTGCCGGGAGAAACTCGATCAGTCCTAGCGGTTGGTGCAGAGTTGAAGAATACTGTCTGCCTGACCCGGGGAGACCGTGCCTTTCTGAGTCAGCATGTTGGCGATCTGAAGAATCTCGAAGTCTATGACTCATTTAAGCAGACCATCAACCATCTACGGTCGATTCTGGAAGTACAACCGGAACTGGTCGCTCACGACCTTCACCCCGATTACTACTCAACACGTTACGCCCTGGAAGAGAGCGGTTTGCCGAGTGTTGCTGTGCAGCACCATCACGCTCATCTGGCCAGTTGCCTGGCCGAGCATGGTGTTGAAGAGCCTGCGATTGGTGTCATTTTCGATGGTATTGGTTACGGAGCAGACGGCAATATCTGGGGTGGAGAATTCCTGATTGGCGATCTGAGCAGCTACGAGCGTGTCGGCCATTTTCGTTATCAACCGATGCCCGGCGGCGACCTTGCGACCAAAGAACCGTGGCGTATGGCTTTGAGTTACCTGCAATCAACCTATGGAGAAGTACCAGATGGTGTAAACGCTTTTGCAGGCATCACTGACAACGAGTTACGTCTTGTTGGTCAGGCGATCATGAAGGGTATCAATACGCCGCTCACGTCCAGTTGCGGGCGCCTTTTCGATGCGGTTGCGGCTCTGCTCGGATTGCGCCAGAAGGTTTCCTTCGAGGGGCAAGCTGCCATGCAGTTGGAGATGATTGCCGATCCTGTTCAATCTCAATCGTACCCTTATCAATTGTTACACGTTGACGGTCAGATTGTTTTTGATCCATTGCCGTTGATCGATGCGATTACAAAAGACAATTTCTCCGGACGTCCTGTTGCAGAGATCGCCGGTCGCTTCCATTTTACTCTGGCTGTGATGATCGCTGAGATCTGCATCCAGGTACGTCAGCAAAGAGGACTAAGTCTGGTCGCACTTTCCGGTGGTGTATTTCAGAATTGTCTGCTGACAGAGTTGACTCTTGCTCAGCTTGAAAAGTCAGGCTTCAAGGTTCTTACCCACTCACTCGTTCCCCCTAATGATGGTGGCCTTGCTTTGGGGCAGGCGGTTGTTGCCAGCCTCCTAAATCCCTAACGTCGCCGCCAGTCTTAGCAACGTCTCATCAATTGTTCGTCGACCAGCCTGAGTCACTTTTTCAAGGTCGGTCTGAACAACTGAACCGCAGGAGAGGCCGAGCATTTTTCCCGATTCGCCTTGCAGTAGATTTTCTACGGCCGTTACGCCGAACCGAGCAGCAAGTAGTCGATCAAAAGAAGATGGTGAACCACCACGCTGGTAGTGACCCAGTACCATGATGCGGGTTTCAAAGCCGATGCGGGCCTTGATCTGGTCAGCAACATCCTGGGCTCTGCCAGCACCTTCAGCGATCATGATGATCGAGTTGTCCCGGCCTTCCTGAAAGCGTCGTCGCAGGTTTCCGCAGATTTCATCAATGTCATATCTTGATTCGGGAATCAGGGCGTATTCGGCGCCACAGGCGATGCCGGCGACCAGCGCCAGGTAGCCGCAGTTACGTCCCATGGTTTCGACGACGAAGGTGCGATCATGGGATGATGCGGTGTCCTTCAGGCAGTCGACGGCATGGATGATATTGTTCAGGGCGGTGTCTACACCGAGGGACATGTCGGTGAACGGAATGTCGTTGTCGATCGATGCCGGGATGGCCATCACCTGGATGCCGCGTCTTTGTAGCTCAAGTGCGCCGCGATGAGAACCGTCGCCACCGATGATGACCAATCCTTCAATCCCCATACCTTTGAGGTTGTCGGCTGCCAGTCTCTGGCCAGGCTCTTCGAGCATCTCAAGGCAGCGGGCACTCTGTAAAAAGGTCCCGCCCACTTGCAACTTGCCACTCACCGATTTGGTTGTCAGCGGCTCGTATTGTCGATCTATCAGTCCCTGGTAACCTTTTTGAATGCCGATGACTTCAAGGCTGTTACTCAGACCGGCCCGTACAACGGCGCGGATAGCTGCATTCATTCCTGAACAATCGCCGCCACTGGTCAGCACTGCGATGCGTTTCATAT
>DAOWJU010000132.1 GCA_030640215.1 Desulfuromonadales bacterium | reverse complement strand
TTCCAGCCGATTTTGCCAAATACACCTTAACAGCAACCTACAATGATCTGACGGAAGTTAAAGAGATCGTGGCTGCCAACAAAGGTGAAGTTGCCTGTATCATCCTCGAAGCAATTGCCGGGAATATGGGTTGCGTTCCACCTGTTGCCGGTTTCTTGCAAGGCTTGCGGGATCTCTGCACCAAAGAGGGAATCCTCCTCATTATCGATGAAGTTATGACCGGTTTCCGAGTCGCCTATGGCGGCGCCCAGGAACGCTTCGGCGTCCGTGGCGACCTGGTCTGCCTCGGCAAGATCATCGGCGGCGGCTTGCCGGTCGGCGCTTTCGGCGGCAAGCGCGAGATCATGGAATGCCTCTCTCCTGATGGCGGTGTTTATCAGGCCGGAACTCTCTCTGGCAACCCACTGGCCATGAGTGCTGGTATCGCCACCCTGGAGTTACTCCAGCAGGACGGCTTCTACGAGAAGATCGAGGAGAAGAGCGCCTACCTCTGCAAAGGTTTGCAGGAGGCAGCAGCCGAGGCAAAGGTGCCAACTTCACTGCAACGGGTCGGCGGCATGTTCTGTACCTACTTTCAAGCAGAAGAAGTTTTCAATTTCAGCGACGTTAAGCCGGAGACACCAGAGATCTTCTCCAGATTCTTTCGCACGATGCTCGATGAAGGAATCAACCTCGCTCCGTCACAATACGAAACAGGTTTCATGAGTATTGCTCATTCGCAGGAAGACCTCGACAAGACGATAGAGGCAGCGAGTAAGGCATTCAAAAAGCTTTGAGTGAAAAGTAAAAAGATACAGAGGAGCCCAACCTCAGAACGAGGTTGGGCTCCTTTTTACATTTCACCTTTAACTTTTTACTTAACTCACTGCTCTCTTCAAAAAGGCCGCTGACTCTTACCAGGCTTGTATGTCCCGGTAAATGGGGTCATCACAATTTGCACATCTTTGACAAAGCTACCGGTGGCAACATCCAGCAACACGGGGTTCTCGCCACCATACTTGCCATAGGGTTCTCCCGGGGTCGGCATATCCCAGGCATGAATACGTGCGGCGAGATAGTAACGACTCCCTTCCGGCAAATAAATAGTGAATCGTCCCTCTTCATCGGAAAGCGTTGAAGCATAGTCAGGAAGACGCTTCATCTCTTTATCGCTGTAAGCCATGGCGAAACCGCCCATCACCGGCTTTCCTGCCTGATCAATCAGAACTCCACTTATACCAGTATCGGTTTCCTTACTAACCACCCTGTTCTTGAAAAACATCGGCGCCTTCATCACCACTACGGGCAATTCAATCTCGACAAACTTACCGGTTTCGACCCGAGTGACCAAGCGTTGATGCTCGGAATAGTAATCTCCGGGAGAAAGAGGACCCGTTGACTGGCCACTTAACCGCTTGCGCCCGACGACATAATAGACACCAGCAGGGACTTCCATCTCGTAAAAACCGCTGCTATCAGTCGGAGTCGAAATAAACTGAGAGGGTCCCAACAGATTGGAAATCGTGTCAGGATAGATATTTATATAACTGCCACCTAAAGGCGTCCCCTCATCCTTGAGCACAACACGACCACGGATCCCGGTTTTACCCTGGCCATCAACATAGGTGCCGACCCATTGTGCTCCGGGGATACTCTTTTCACCCGCCATATCCGACGACATGCCTGCCTGACACGCCAACAAAGAGAAAGCCAGACAGATGATCAGCCCGACTCTCCAAAAGAACCTTAAACTCTGCATTGACATCGCAACCTCCTGAACCCAATAAGAATGAATTAAAGACAAACTGTTAACAGTTTAGCGACCTACTTCAAAATGTCAAAACCCCAAAATTTTAGTGAAGAAGCGATTGACGCTCTCTACAATCAAAAAGGTTCTTTCCACAGCATCATCTCTGGCCAAAAGAGGCAAATCAGCCTATCATAAAAAGATTCGCATAATTGCCAGAAAGTTTAAGGAGAATTCGTGATGGATATAAAAATCCGCAAAGACGCGCCGCTGCAAACCAAAACCGCCTGTCTGGTGATTGGTGTCTATGAAAAAGGCCTTTCTGATCCACTCCTGAAAGAGCTTGACCAGAAGCTGGGTGGCCTGCTACGCCAGGCCCAACGCAACGCTGAGTTCACAGGCAAAAGTGGTGAGAAGATCCTTTTTCAACCTGCCGGTCATCTGCCTTTGGAACGTGTTCTGCTGATCGGCCTCGGAGCAAAGACAGAGAGCTCTCTCGAAAAGATTCGTCAGGCCGCAGGCAGTGCTATGCAACTGGTGATTGAGAAAAAGCTCGGGCAAGCAGCGTTCAAATTACCGCTCGACATGAAACAGAGTGCCTGTGCTGCAAACATCCAGGCTACGGCAGAAGGCATTCTTCTGGCCAGCTACCGCTATGATCGGTTTCTCAGTGAGAAAGCTAAAGAGTCACGCAAACTGCCGAAAACGGTGTCCTTGCTGATCGACAATGCACACGATAAACAAGCCTGCGAACTCGCTTTGGAGAGTGCAGAAAAGATCTGTCGGGCAGTCGTGCTGGCACGCGATCTGGTCAACGCGCCAGGCAATATCAAATCGCCCACCTACCTTGCTGAGCAGGCCCAGACGGCTGCCAATGAAAGCAGCCTGAAGTGTAAAGTCCTCGGCCAAAAAGAATTAGCCAAAGAGGGATTTGGCGCTTTGCTCGGCGTCGCTCAAGGCAGCGCGCGTGAACCGCACCTGATTATCCTTGAGCATAACGGCGGTAACAAGGATGAGGCACCGGTCGCACTGGTCGGCAAAGGCGTGACCTTTGATTCCGGGGGGATTTCATTGAAACCCGGCGAAAAGATGGATGAGATGAAGATGGATATGGCGGGCGGGGCAGCAGTCATCGGCACCATGCTGGCCGCCGCACTGCTGGAGTTGCCAATCAACCTGGTCGGCATTGTACCAACCGTAGAGAATATGCCCTCGGCAACCGCCTATCGACCCGGCGACATTCTGACCAGCCTTTCCGGCCAAACGATTGAAGTCCTCAATACCGATGCCGAAGGGCGCCTGATCCTCGCCGACGCCCTGACTTATACTAAACGTTACGAGCCAAAACTGGTCATCGACCTGGCAACTCTGACCGGCGCCTGCATCATTGCCTTGGGACACCAGGCGACGGCAGTCCTCGGCAACGATCAAAAACTGGTGCAATCGCTGCTGAACGCCGGAGAAGCAAGTGGGGAAAGACTCTGGCAACTACCGCTCTGGGATGACTACGACCAGCAGATCAAGAGTGACGTTGCCGACGTCAAAAACACCGGCGGACGAGCAGCGGGCACAATCACGGCCGCAGCTTTCCTGAAAAAGTTTGCCAGCGACTTCTGCTGGGCGCACCTCGACATCGCCGGAACCGCCTGGCGTGATCAGAGCCAGCCTTACATTCCCAAAGGTGGTACCGGAGTCGGGGTCCGACTACTGGTGGCGTTTCTGCAAAAGCTGTCCGAGCGCAGTGGCTAGGAGGCTATTAGTCTCGCCACGATCCAGTTCAAATTCATCGATTCAGCTACTTAAGTGACCGGCCTTTCATCTTGACAGAGGAGAGGCCGGTTGCTAGTTTATTGTGTTGAGTTATAACTGTGCACAAGACTTCCTCCCGACAACTACGGACCATGTCATGAGAGTACTGGTTTCTGACAAATTCCCCACCGAAGGCCTTCAAGTTCTCGAACAGGCAGAAGGCATCGAGCTTGACTACCAGCCCGGGCTGTCGTCCGAGCAGTTGCTTGAGGCTATTGTTGAGGCAGACGCGCTGATTGTCCGCAGCGGCACACAGGTGACAGAAGAGGTTTTTCAAGCCGCCAACAAACTCAAGGCAGTGGGCCGTGCTGGCGTCGGTACCGGGAATCTGGACCTGGAGGCGGCGAACCGTAAGGGGGTCGTCATTATGCACACGCCCTTCGGTAGCACCACCACCACAGCAGAGCATACTCTGGCCATGATCTTCGCACTGGCCAGGCAAATCCCAATGGCCAACCAGGCGACCAAGAATGGTCAGTGGGAATCGGAACCTTTCATAGGCATCGAAGTTGCTGGAAAAACTCTAGGCGTTATGGGGGCTGGCAAAATAGGCCGATTGGTTGTTGAACGAGCTCTCGCTCTAAAAATGAAGCCGATTGTTTACGACCCTTACCTTGGTGAAGACACCATTCGCCAGATTGGTGCTGAACAGGTCGACTTTGAGGAACTCTTAACCCGTTCCGACTTTCTAACTCTGCACGTACCACTCGACACAGAGACAGCCAACATTCTGAATAGCGAAACCCTGTCCAGAATTAAACCTGGCTGCAACATTATCAATTGCGCTACGGGTGGTTTAATTGATGAAATGGCGCTTGCTGAGGCGATCAAAGATGGTCGTGTAGCCGGTGCAGCCATTGATGTCTTCGCAAAAGAGCCACCGGGGCCAGACAATCCCCTACTAGGGCTTGAGCAGGTTATCTGTACCCCGCACCTACGTACCTCCACTCGCGATGCACAAATCAATGTCACGGTACAGGTTGCCACTCAAATCGTTGATTTTCTGGACAAGGGCATCATTGTCAACGCCGTCAATGTGCCATCAATCAGCGCTGACCTGCTTGCCATCTTGCGACCGCACATAGAACTTGCGGAACGTCTCGGCTCATTTCAGGCGCAACTTTACGGTAAAGGACTTGAAGAGGTTCGACTTGAATATTCTGGCACGGTCACCAACCACCCGACCGAACCTTTGACCATGGCTGCCTTAAAGGGCATTTTGACACCCATGATCGGGCCTGAAGCCAACTACATAAATGCTCCACACTTGGCGAAAGAACGTCGCATTCGGGTTACCGAAACCCGCAGTCAAACTAGCCGTGGTTTCTCCAGCATGATCCGTTTGACGGTAGTCGGAGCAGAAGGTGAGCATGCTCTCTGTGGTGCCATGTTTGGTGAAGGCGATTATCGCATTGTACGTGTCAACGGTTGTTACGTTGAAGCACTTCCCCAAGGCCACATCCTGGTCCTGTTCAACGAAGACCACCCGGGTATCATTGGCTTTATTGGCCAGGTACTCGGTGAAGCAGAAATCAATATTGCCGGTATGAACCTGACCCGCCAGTCGATTGATGGCCAGGCCGTCTCCCTGATCAATGTTGACAGTTGCATTCCAGACGAAATTCTGGAAAAATTGCGCGCCCACCCACATATTGTGGCCGCAAAACAGATCGTTTTATAAAGGGACCAAAACGTGCCGAACACCATAGAAACGCGGTTACCAACCGGCGTAAAAGATTTCCTGCCGGTCAAAGCTGCAAAACTTGACTACCTGCAAAATTCTCTGCGCAGCATCTACCGGTCATGGGGCTTCCGTCCCGTAGCACCTGCAGTTCTCGAAGACCTGGCGGTACTGGAGCTCGGGCTGGGAAAGGATCTTCGCGAAAAGACTTTTCGCTTTGATGACCGCCAGACCGGTCGTCTGGTCGCCTTCCCGCCCGACATTACTCCGCAGGTGGCGCGAATTGCCGCAACTCGCATGCGTGACATGCCGTTGCCCTTTCGTCTCTGTTATAACGGTCGCGTGCTGCGTCATACTGAACAACGCCTCGGTAAAGACCGGGAGTTTTTCCAGTCCGGCGTAGAGCTGATCGGTCTCAGCGGTCCTGAGGCTGATGCCGAAATGATCGCCATGGCGGTGAAATGTCTGCAGGCTGTTGGCGCCACCGAGTTCACTATCGATATCGGCCAGGTCGAATTCCTGCGCGGCATTCTGGACGATCTGCCCCTCGATGCGACACAGTTTCTTGCGGTTCGCACAGCCATCTCGGCGAAAGATGTCTCCGGCTTGCAGCTACTGCTCAAGGAACTGCCACTGACTGACCAGCAGCATACAGAGTTGATCGCTCTGCCCAAGCTCTATGGCGGTCGTGAAGTTCTCGCTCAGGCTCGCCAGGTGATCACCAACCCCGGCTCGCAAAAAGCTCTGGACAACCTGGAAAAGGTTCTTGAAGTCCTCACAATCTACGGCGTTGAAGAACATATCACTTTAGACCTTGGTGAAATGCGTGGTTTCGATTACCATAGTGGGCTGATCTTTCAGGGCTTCCTTTCCGGATTCGGCAGAGCTGTCTGCTCCGGCGGTCGCTACGATGGTCTGACCGAGCGCTACGGGTTCCCGGCTCCGGCCACAGGTTTTGCCTTCAATCTTTACAACCTGCTCTTCGCGCTCGACAGGACTCTTGATGAACGCGCTGAGGAGGGGACAGATATTCTGCTCTTCTCGGCAGGACCGGATAAAGCACCAGCCCAGCGTCTGGCGGTAACCTTGCGTAACCTGGGCTACTCAGTAGCCAGGGACATTATCGAACGTGACCAGGAGACCAGTCTCGACTACGCCCGGCGCATGCATTATTGTTACCTGTTGGTGTGTAACGGCTTGGCAGAAGAACTCACTCTGATTCAGACATCGGATGGCAAAGAGAGCAGCGTGACTCGCACGTCGATCGAATCGGGACAATTCCAAATTTAGCTTTTATTTCTTAAACTTAGCTTTTTTCTAAAACTATTTATGCAACGCGGAGAACCAATATGGCAAACGTCGTCATTATCGGCGCCCAATGGGGCGACGAAGGCAAAGGAAAAGTTGTCGACATCTACACCGAACACGCCCAGCAAGTCGTGCGCTATCAGGGCGGCAACAATGCCGGACACACTCTTGTGGTCGGCGATGAGACCATCGTTCTGCACCTGATTCCTTCCGGCATCCTGCATCCCGGCAAACGTTGTGTCATTGGCAACGGTGTTGTTCTTGATCCGAAAATCTTCCTCGGTGAAATTGAAGGGCTCAAAAAGAGAGGTTATCTTCAGGACGACAAACAACTGCTGGTAGACAGCAACCTGCATGTCATCATGCCCTGGCACAAGGCGACCGACCTGGCCCGGGAGAAAAATGCTGACCGCAAGATCGGCACCACCGGACGCGGCATCGGCCCCACCTACGAGGACAAGGTCGGTCGGCGCGGCATTCGCATGAGCGATCTGATCAAGCCCCTGGTCTTCCGTCGCAAGCTCAAGGAAATTTTACCGGAGAAGAACTTCCTGCTGGAGAAATTTTTCGGCGAGCCGCCACTTGACGAAGAGCAGATCTTTGCCGAGTACTCCGAATACGCGCAGCAGATCGAAAAATATATCGGTTGCTGTTCAAGTTCACTTAATACATCGATTAAAGCAGGAGAGGATCTGCTCTTTGAAGGAGCTCAGGGAACTCTGCTCGACATCGATCATGGCACCTACCCTTACGTGACTTCGTCATCCACCTGTATCGGCGGCGTCAGCACCGGCACAGGTATTGCGCCAAACCACATCACCGGCGTTATCGGCATCACCAAAGCCTATTGCACCAGAGTGGGTGAAGGGCCTTTTCCTTCGGAACTGCATGATGATATGGGAGAACGTCTCCGCAAAGCTGGCCATGAGTTCGGCTCCACCACCGGTCGCCCGCGCCGCTGCGGCTGGTTCGATGCCGTCGCTCTTCGCGAAGCCGTTCGTCTCAACGGCATGACCGGCCTGGCAATCACCAAGCTCGATGTCCTCAACGAGCTGGAAAGCATCAAGGTCTGTACGGCATATTCTTACAAGGGTGAGCTACTCGAGGAATTCCCTCGTGATGCTGACATCCTTCAGGAGTGTACGCCGGTTTATGAGGAGTTTGATGGCTGGTGCAGCGACATCTGTGGAGCAAAGACAATGGCTGATCTGCCAGCGGCTGCCAAAGCGTATCTGACCAAGCTGGAAGAATTGGCCGGGTGCCCAGCTGTTCTGGTTTCTGTTGGTCCGCGTCGCGACCAAACAATTCAGGTCAGCAACCCCTTTGCCTGAGCAAAACGTCTCGTAACAATTCAGAGCAATCTTAACTTTTGGTAAAAATGTCTGTCATCCTCGAATGATTCTATCGGGGATCCATGCTTTAAAATCTGGATTCCCGACAACACCCTCGGGAATGCTAATTAAATAAAAAGCGGCCCGCATATTGCGGCCCGCTTTTTTCATTATAGAGACAACGATATATTTGCGAGTTACTGAATGAAGTAACCTGCGACCTTCCAATGGCCAGCTTCGACCATCACGGTCACATATTCAGAAACATTTGCAGCCTTCTGGTATTTTGAAGCAAAGGTCAGCGCAATATACTCACCTTCCGGACTATCCTTGGCCGAGGTGGAGTAACTTACACTCTCCTCTACGCGCTCGACCAGCTTTCCGGAAAGGGTCCGCGCATTGGCCAACTTCTCGACCCAGTCCTTCTCTGTCACCTGCTCTTTCATCATATCTGCCGCCATCTGCCAGCTCTCTGCATACTTTTCAGTATCGATCAACTGCAGGAATTCCATCGCCACAACAGTCGCTTTTTCAGCCTTCTCTGTATCCGGCTTCTCACTAAGGAGCGGATAAACAATCATAAAAACAGCAGCAATGATGAGCACAATGTGAATACGAAATTGCTTCGGTATCAAAATAAACCTCCGGTAAGTCTAAGTTTCGAAGAGATATCTACTACAGAGGACAGGAACAGGTCTACATATTTCACGTCTTATGCACAGAACGTCTGGAAAAGCTTTCCGAACGAGATAACCTCATTCCTGAGACTCTTTACGCATCCTGTCCCAGACGGCGGAAAGCGGCGAGCACATCATTCTGATTGAGGATACCTACCAGCTTTTGCGAGTCATCACTATCGACTACGGGAAAATAGCTGATGTTACGATGCAACTGGAGAATTTTCAGGGCTTCACGCAGAGGTTGATCGGGCCGCAAACAATACGATGCCGAAGCGGTCAGATCACCGGCGACCACCAGAGGCACCAGCGCCGGTTCAAAGAGCAGATTACGAATTTCCGTGTAATCAATGACACCGATAAAGCGGTTACTGTCATCAACCACCGGGAAACGATCATAACGACTGTGAGCAATATGCTTGAGCAGCGCATAATAGGGGGTACTGTGTAGAACTGTCTCCACGTTCTGCCGCATGATATGTCGCACCAGAATATCACCGGGGTCTTCAAGCCGGTGACCGACCGGCACGCCCAGCGAGCTACGGAAATGATGCACAACATTATGCATCCCTTCCAAGGCACTCACCGGAGCCCGCTTCTGCAACAGGGCGAGGATCGGCACTTCACCAGAGCGCACCAGACCATGACGTACCGCAAGGGGGCCTACCAACTCGAAGACCACCACAGAACCGAGCACAACGGTTTCCAGAAGTTTGCCGCCGACCGGCCAATGGTTGGCCAACTGACTGGACAAGCCAATTGCAACACCAGCTTGGGCCATCATGGTCAGCCCAATGTACGCCCTTTCGTTAGGACCGAAGTTGCCGAGACGAGCGCCGATAGCAGCTCCAAGCCATTTACCGAGAGTTCGGGCGACGACATAGGCAACCCCAAGCAGACCGAGGTGCGTCAATGTTTCAAGATGCAAGTTAGCACCAGCCAGCACGAAAAAAGCCACGTAAAGCAGGTAATCAACCTGGCGGATATCACTCTGCAGCCGAGTCCAGCGCGGACAGCTGTTCGCCAAGGTCATCCCCAGAACCATGCTCGCCAGCAAAGGGTCAATCTGTAACGCCCTGCAGAGAGCCACATTGACGGCAACCCCACCGAGCATCAGGATCTTGTTCTCACTGGACAGCTCCAGGCGCTGAGCCCAGACCGACATGGCAAAGCCCAAGAGAGCACCCACCAGAATCGGCCCCCCCATGCGCACAATCAGCACAGTGAAATTCTCACCCGGGAAGATAAAAACATGCGCCAGTACGGCAAAGCCGAGTACAGAAACCAGGTTATTGAAGCCGACCAGAGTCAGCACCACGCTGGTGACCGGACCTTCGGCCTCGTATTCACGAATAACCATCAAGGTCGCAGCGGGAGCTGTGGCTACGGCAATGATACCGAGAAAAAAGGCAAAGGCCAGAGAGGTCTGCCAGAGGGTCAAGCCGGGCACTATCTTCTGCAAGAAGGCGAGATTGACAGTGAGAACAGCTCCGAATACCAAGAAAAAGGTCAGCAGGATTTCACTCGCAGAAAAGAGCAGAATGCGATGCCGCCAACGGTCAAGGTGGCTGATCTCAAAAAGACCGCCGATATGCATCAGGATTAAAGCCAATGCCATTTCGGAGAGAGGGCGAAGTTCGAGAAGAATCTCTGGAGGCAGCAGCACGGGCAAGTTGGCGAGATGAGCAAAGGACGGGCCAATCAGCAGACCGGTCAGCAGATAGCCGGTGACTCGCGGAATGTGACATGCTGATGCCAAGCGGCCACCGACCAAGGCGCCGAGAAAGACAAAAGAAATTGCCGTCAGTAATGGCAGAAGAGAATCACCCATAGGGGCAAAATATCATAATTTAAGAGGTTCTACTAGCAGCCAGTTTATTGATTGCCCGACTGGCTGCCAGCAATCCTCTTTGTCTGAAAAGATTTTGGACACAAATCAAATCTGATTTACACAGATCTATCGGGCAGCTTGGTCATGTCACTGGACGATCAAGTGAGCGATATTGAATCGCTTCGGGCAGATGGTTAACAGTAACCATCTTCACTGTCAACAAGGGTGGCAATCGTACGAGCCACCTAGAGCAAGCGGGCATAAGTACGTGCCGACAAACCAAGCCGTTCGGTGACTTGCTTTAAAAGTCTCTGACCGGTCTCGTTTCAACTCACTTGCCTCTGCTAGACACTTATCAGCAAAGATCACTATGGGGGATGCGCGGTACCTCAACCTGTCATTCGATACGATCAGACAGCTGGCAGGCTAAGTGAGTGGAAGGAACAACCTCTACCGACGAAATCGGGAGAAGATGGTACTTATTTTGACGGATTTGGTTCTAGTGTCTCGTACTGGCGTGAGTTCTGAATTAAGCACGATCAGCCCATAGATTACACTGCTGGGCAAAGACCGACGAAGAGCGCCGGGGCAATTGGCAGAGCTACGCACATGCATTAACTTAGGTGCAAACGCCCTCACGGACTCATACCTCCGGCGGCGTTGCCGGAGGTGGCAAAGTTTCCAAGACCTATTTACCGGAGCCTGTGGGCGTGTCAGACTTTATTCAGACAGGCTCTCGAAAAGCAGGGCAACGGCCTCGGCACCAGGGTCATTATGACCTTTCAGGCGATCTTCGGAAATATAGCTGGCGCGGCCAGCCTTGGCCTTGAGTATCTCAGCGGTGTGATCGGCACCAGCGCGCGCAGCTTTCGCGGCGGCGGAAAAACCTTCAGGCAGGGCCTTAAGCGCGGGGGTGAGGGCGTCTATCATAGTTCGGTCACCAGGACGGGCACCGCCCACTTCCTGAACCCGAGCCAAGCCAGATTTCAGAGCCTGCACATTGGTCTGTCCACCGGATGCGGCATCCCCTACAGCCGAGAAAAAGATTGCCAGCAACACCCCGGATGAACCGCCCATGGTCTGACTCAACTCTAACCCAATGGCACGATAAAGCTGAGTCAAGTCTGCCTGCGGCAGTCTTGGAATCGCGTCTTTCAAAGCTCGCGCCGCCCCCGCCAGCGTCGAACCAGTGTCGCCGTCCCCCGATTGTGTATCCAATGCGTTCAGGGCTGGCTCTGCCTTGATGAAGACATCGCAACATAGCTTGATAAACCTGGCGGCCTCTGGATCGTTCGAAGGGATTGGCTTGACCGGGGTCAGACCATCGGGAAGGGGAAGGACGACCGGGGCGTCAAAGGTCCGACATCCGGGCCAGTTGGCCATATCCACCGGGGCTTGTAGTAACTCCAGATCAACATCACTCAGGGACATGAGCGACACCGAAAATCCACGCATGTCAAGTGAGGTCATCATGGGAGCCGGGCCGATCAGGTACTGGACACCTTCAAGAGTGTCGGATTTGGCCAGCTCTTCTGTTAGAACAGCCATTTCCAGTGGAGTCGTGCTGCCCAGATTATTGAGCAGCGCTACCAAAGGTGCACTTCCTGCGTAGGGTTTCAGCTTCTCCAACACCAGCGACATCGCATCGCGCGCACTGACGAAATCCACTACCTCCACCCCAGGTTCCCCGTGAATCCCCAGGCCCAGTTCTGCCTTGCCAGCCTTGATGCGCGCCTCTTTGGGCGAGCCGGGTACGGTGCAGGTGTCCAGTGACATGCCAATGCTGCAAACATTGTCAATCACCCGCGTTGCTGCATCGCAAACAGTGTCCAAATCAGCACCCGCTTCGGCCAGTGCACCAGCAATCTTGTGCACAAACAGAGTTCCCGCCACACCGCGGGCCTGTGGCAAGTCCGGCAAGGCGATGTCATCGTCCACGATCACCATGGCAACCTTGAAGCCATAAGCCCGCGCCCGTTCCGCCGCGAGGCCGAAATTTAACCGGTCACCAGTATAGTTCTTGACGATCAGCAAACAACCAGCCGGGCCGGAAACAGCCAGAATACCGGCCAGCACCGCATCAACCGAGGGTGAAGCAAAAACATCGCCGCACACGGCTGCAGTCAACATCCCTTTGCCGACATAACCCACATGGGCCGGTTCGTGCCCCGAACCTCCGCCCGATACCAGTGCCACTTTGGATTTATCCCAATCGTTGCGCAGCACCACCTTGATGTGGGGAAAGCCGTCCAGTCGTGCCAGCCGCCCACTAGCCGTGCGAAGATTGCCATCAATCGCATCGGTCACAAGGGTTTCCTTGGAATTGATAAACTGTGCCATGATAGGTCTCCTATCTTTTTATACGCTCGCCGTCGGCGGCAAAATACAGTGGAGATTGCGGGGCAATTTTCAGGTAGTCGCCCGGTTGGATATGCGTGTGTGCATCGGTCAGGGTGATCAGATCCAGATCGTTTATCTTCAAGTGTAACCGGGTTTGATCGCCCAAATGCTCTACCCGCACCGCCTGCGCCTCATGGCCCTCACCCAAGCAGATATGTTCGGGGCGCAAGCCAATACTGGCGGCTCCGGCAGGCGCACCAGGAAAAAGATCGGCAGGCAGAATATTGATTTTTGGTGACCCCAGCCTGCTGGCCACGTAAATGCTGCCCGGGTCTTTGTAAATCTCGCGCGGAGTGCCGAATTGAGCTATCTTCCCATGGTCAAGCACCCCAACATGAGTGGCCATCGTCATTGCCTCGGTCTGATCGTGGGTGACGTAAAGCATGGTCGCACCAAGACTGGCCTGAATCCGCTTCAGCTCTATACGCAAGTCCGAGCGCAGCTTAGCATCAAGCGAACTGAGTGGCTCGTCCATCAGGTATACGCGCGGGTTGCGCACCAAGGCACGCCCGATCGAGACTCGCTGCATTTCCCCGCCCGACAGCTCGGTTGCCTTGTTGTCGAGTTTATGGGAAATCTGCAGGGTTTCAGCAACTTCACCCACCTTGCGCACGATCTCCTCAGCTGGGGTGCGCAGTATCGGTGATTTCAGCGGAAAAGCCAGATTTTCGCGCACCGACAGGTGCGGATACAGCGAATATTGTTGAAAGACCATCGCCACATTGCGCTGTGCCGGGGATTGCGCCACTGCGTCAACGCCATCGATCAGGATTGCGCCACTATCGGGTTTGTCGAGCCCCGAAACAATTCGCAAGGTAGTGGTTTTACCCGCCCCGGTCGGCCCAAGAAGCACCACGAAAGATTTGTCCGGTACGGTCAGGGAAATATCCGACAGTGCTACCTGAGAGCCAAAGGATTTAGAAATATTTTGCAGGATCACTTCAGCCATCGCCCAGCACTCCTTTGTTTCCTTCTGACAGCAGCGCCGCGCCGGTCTTTTTATCAAAAAGAGTGATAGTTCTGGGGTTAAACGCCAGCCCCACCCTTTCCCCCTCGGATGCGGGTTCAGCAGCAGGAATACGCGATTTCAGGGTGCCGTTCTCGGTTTGTAGCGTCACGATCTGGGTCGTTCCCAGGTATTCGGTGGCGAT
>DAOWJU010000281.1 GCA_030640215.1 Desulfuromonadales bacterium | reverse complement strand
AGATGAGGATGCTGAACGCCATTGAAAGTAGTGGTTTTGACCATCGTGTAATGAGCCATGTCGAGAAACGCCAGTCGGTCACCCTGGCTCAACGGCTGATCAAAAGACCAGTCACCGATGATGTCACCAGCCAGGCACGACGGACCACCGAGACGATAAGTGTGTGGTTTCACCCTGGGATCATAACCACCGTGAATCTCTGGCCTATATGGCATCTCCAGAATATCCGGCATGTGGCATGTTGCCGAAACATCGAGGATTGCCGTATCGACTTGATTATGCACCACATCCAGGACTTCACCGACCAGCAGACCTGTCCCGATTGCTATAGCTTCGCCCGGCTCCAGATAGACATCAACATCGTATTTATCCCTGAAATATCGGATCAGCTCAACCAGGCCATCAATATCGTAACCCTCACGGGTAATGTGATGGCCACCGCCGAGATTCAGCCATTTCATCTGCGGTAAAAACTCACCGAATTTCTCTTCGAAAACTTTTGCCGTTCGCGCCAATGGCTCGAAGAGATGTTCACAGAGAGTATGGAAGTGCAGACCTTCAACCTCGGCCAGCGACTTGCCATCAAATTCACTGCGACGAACACCGAGTCGTGAATTCGGCGCGCAGGGGTCATAAAGTTCAGTATGCCCCTCCGAGTGCTCGGGATTGACGCGCAGTCCAATCGACACCCTGCCCTGCTCTTTTTCCCACAGCGGCCGAAAGCGTTCCAGCTGGTTAAACGAGTTAAAGATCAAGTGATTGGAGATCGACAGCAATTCAACCACATCACTCTCTTTAAAGGCTGCGGCAAAGGAATGCACCTCGCCACCGAACTCCTCCCGACCAAGCCGTGCTTCCCATGGCGATGAAGCACAGGCACCTTGCAACGTTTCCCGAATCAAAGGAAAGGTACTCCACATGGCAAAGGCCTTAAGCGCCATAAGGATCTTCGCCCCGCTGCGCCGCTGTACCTCATCGAGAATGGCAAGATTATGGCGCAATCGACCGAGATCGATGACGTAGGCCGGTGACGGGGCCAATTTTAGAATTTTCGGGATATCGATACCAATCAAATCAAAAGACCTTATAAATCTCAAAAAAGCTTTATAAGCGTAACGCAAAGACGCAGAGAGGATAACCAAGACGCAAGGTAACAAAGAAGTTTCAATATTTTACTAAAACAATAAGATTTCCTTTGCGTCTTTCTGTCTACTTTGCGCCTTCGCCTAGAGGCGCCTACTTCTGGTGCGTTAAAAAATCCACCTAAAGCTCAGGCCAATCCCCACCATCAACCACCACATACGGCAAGCCCATCGGCCCAACCTCATCAAGGAACGGTTGCGGATCAAACTGTTCCATGTTCCATACACCCGGCTTGTGCCATTTCCTGGTCAGCATCATAATACCGCCAACTACGGCTGGCACGCCGGTAGTGTAGCTGATCGCCTGAGATTTGACTTCTGCGTAGCACTTTTCATGATCGCAGATATTGTAGATGTAAACCTGCTTGCGCTGACCATCCTGCAAACCCCTGGCGATTACGCCAATGCAGGTGCGCCCTTTGGTCAAAGGGCCAAGTGAACCGGGATCGGGCAGCACGACTTTGAGGAACTGCAGCGGCACAATTTTCTGACCATTGTAATCGACCTCATCAATACGGGTCATCCCGACATTCTGCAAAACTTCGAGATGCTTGAGGTAGTTGTCGGAAAAGGTCATCCAGAACTGAGCCTTTTTGATTGTCGGCATGTGCTTGACCAGCGACTCCATCTCTTCGTGGTACATACGATAGATATTCATCGGTCCGATGCCTTCCGGGAAATCGAAAGAGCGTTTGGTCTGCAAAGCCTCACTTTCCACCCAGTCACCATTCTCCCAGTGACGACAGGCAGCGGTCACTTCGCGAATATTGATCTCCGGATTGAAGTTGGTGGCAAAAGCTTGGCCATGATCACCGGCATTGGCATCGATGATATCAATCTCATGGACTTCATCAAAATAGTTTTTGGCGGCCAGGGCCGTATAAACATTGGTCATACCCGGATCAAACCCACTACCGAGCAAAGCCATCAGGCCCTTTTCCTGAAAACGTTCCTGGTAATCCCACTGCCACTGGTATTCAAACCTGGCCGTATCAAGCGGTTCGTAGTTGGCAGTATCGAGATAATCGACCCCGGCTGCCAGACAGGCATCCATGATGGTTAAATCCTGATAAGGCAGCGCTACATTGATCACCAACTTCGGCGCTTCCTGGCGAATCAATTCCGTCAATTCAGGGACATTGTCGGCATCCACCTGGGCGGTTTTAATGTTAATTGCAGCAATTTCAGCGGCAATCGCATCGCATTTAGACTTAGTTCTCGATGCCAGGGTGATAGCGGAAAAGATCTCCGGTCGTTGCGCACATTTATGCACGACAACTCCACCGACACCACCGGCACCTACAATTAAGACTTTGCTCATGTCTGACTCCATATGCTTTTGGTTTAACCATCCTGTTTATCCTGTCCATCCCTGTCAATTATGTCTTTAAGACCAGAGTCTGTATTTACAGGGATATGCAGGATGAGCAGGATAAAATCTTCAGCCCAAAGGAAAAAGCCCTCAAAGCACGAACAATATCCACACTGCCTTGTTTGTCAATTGAAAAAACAGCTAAGGTGCAACACGATAGCTCGACATTTCTCTTGAACACGGGGTCTTGAACATGGTCTAATTTGTTCTCCACGTAAAGATTATTCACAAAACTCAATGGACACAAAAATGCGTAGTTCAACTCATTGCAAACTTTCGCCAATTCTCTTTCTTTTACTATTTTTTATGACGGCCTGCACTATGAGTCAACAGCCAATAGGCAATCCAGAAGCCCCCTACCCAGCAATAGAGAAACCTGCAGTCGGCGACATCTATCATCTGCACACTGGCGTTAAAGTCACTGCAGAGCAGATGCATGCAGCAACAACAGATGCACGCATCGTCTACGTTGGCGAGACCCACGACAATCCTGCTGCGCATCGTCTGCAACTACAAGTCCTCAGAGCTATGGCGGAACGTTATCCCAGCCAGTTAAGTCTCGGCATGGAGACGTTCAATACCAGTCAGCAGGAAGAGTTAGACCAATGGGT
>DAOWJU010000283.1 GCA_030640215.1 Desulfuromonadales bacterium | reverse complement strand
CTGCTGCTTTTTCCATCAATCCTTTCCGCTCGAAAACCTGACCGAGGGCGAAGCTGAGTCCTGCATTAATTACCGGTTTTTCAGTTACTAGTCGAGCTAGCTCAGTCTGGTGTACTGAAACTTCCTGCACATCGCCAATTGACCAACCCGACCCTTTCGTGAGGAACGTCTGAAGAACCGCCCTGGCAATCTCGACATGACCCCGCGGTGTCGGATGGGCGTAATCGAGGATCAACTCCTCACCGATAAGGCCGTGAGAGGACAAGTTCTCCAAGGTTCTCACAGTATCAGCGAGAAGAATTCCCGCCTGAGCCGCAGCAACACGAATCGACTGATTAACAATGGCATTGGCACGGACTGGTGTCGGGTCGAGATCAAGAGCGCGCAACAGCATCGCCCGCGCCTCTTCAAACTGCTCCATCCTTATCAGAAGCTGGCCATATTCGTAACAAACGGTCGCGTTACCGCTCCACAATTTTGCCGCAGCGGCGTATTCACCAATGGCCCCCTGAAAATTTCCAAAAGTCGCCAACTGCTCGGCCACGGCAATATGTTTCTGCCAGCGCCTGCGCAACGCAGGTTCCGGAGGCAGAGAACTGTCCGGGTCAGGTGGCCAACTGGCGACATTCGCCGGCAAAGTCGCCAGCATCATTGGCACCCCGGCCTTGCTTGCAATCTCAGTCATTGCGCTCAGATTTTCACCCAAAGCAGCCATCACAACACTGCGTCGGCCATTATCGACCTGATAAACCGTACCTGCCACAACCGGAGTAAAAAGAAAACCTGCTGCCGAGCGATCCTCGGCATCAACAACCAGCCGAGCTGACTCTTTTTCTGGCAAAACCTGTTTGAGAACACGGGAGAGGTAAAGACCGTGCAGCCAAGAAACCGCAGGGGCTGGCCGAGAGACAGCCACCCGGAAGGAGTCTTCGACAAACTCGGCATCACCGGTGGCAACAATTACCATGTCCAGCTGATAATCGAGGATGCCACGCAGTACGGCCAGCGTCCGGGAACTACCGTAAGAGGTACCCCCTAGATTGATGACCTCAACCTGGCGTTTTGGAAATAACCGGGTAAGCCGCCGTTCAAGACTGGCAGTCCAAGCGAACTCAGCCGGATACGGATAACCCAGAGTCGTAGAACCACCCAAGCAGAAGATGCGAAAAATGCCGTCCGGTTTTGGCACAGCAAACGACGAGGGCAGCATAGCACCAAGATAAGCCTCCTTGGTCTGGGCATTACCGTTGTTCACCTCGAATGGATCGATCGTTATCGCGGCCAGCTGTTCGGCTGGCAGGAAAGGAGGGGTCCAAGTGAGGCGCAGCAAGCCTTCTGCTGCAACAAGCAGCAGCAGGCCGAACAGAATCGAGCCCAAGGGGGCCAGCCAACGACGTCTAAACATAATCAGGATTGCTTCTCGCAGGAGCGACGGTCATCTGATCCGATGTGGGGTTCCCAGTAGCTGTCGCGATCTTCCTGGAATCCGCGCTCGACAAACTTCTGGCCACAGAGACGCCCCAACAAAGCGATCGGAGTCAGTACCAGCACAAACATCAAGGTCAGCAGCAGCGTGGTCATGATCCGAGCCATGACCATTGCCAGCTTCATCCAGGCAGCATAAAACGACCGCATACCCGGCCAATCACACCAAAAAGCCACAGCCAGCAGTGCGCCAACCGGGAGGAGCACGGAACCAAAGCGGTACCCGTTCCACAACAGTGTGCCAGCAACCAGGCAGAACAACACACCGAGACCGAGGCCGAACTGGCGCAGTTCACGTTTCGAAACATTTTCTATATTGATCGGTTTCATCATGATCAGTCCAGAGCCATGGCGCCGCGTGGGTAACGCTGCAGCAAGGCATCGGGTTGAGCCGATTTTTCCAGCAGGAACGGGCCAATTGCCAGGCAGTCGATATCAGTCGACAGAAAGCAGCGCAACGCTTCCGCAGGATTGCAGACGATTGGTTCACCACGGACGTTGAAAGAAGTGTTGACCAAGACCGGACAAGCAGTCG
>DAOWJU010000081.1 GCA_030640215.1 Desulfuromonadales bacterium | reverse complement strand
GGATCGACAGCCACGGTGCCTTGCTTGGCGATCTCAACGCCGAGTTCTTCCAGGCCGAAACCGGTGACGTTGGGTTGCCGACCGACAGCAATGAGTATGCGGTCGAAGGGAATCTTAACCGTCTCGCCATCAGCATCACAGAGCAGGACATTCTGGCCCTCTTCCTGAACCACTTCTTTGGCCGCATGGCCGGTCAGGACGTTAATCCCGTCTGCTGCAAACTGTTTTTGCACATATGCAGAGACTTCCGGATCCTCACGACCCATGATGCGTGACATCATCTCGACCTGGGTGACTTCGGCACCGAGACGGGCCATAGCTTGGGTCATCTCCGCGCCGATTGGACCGCCGCCGAGTACAATCAGACGGCCGGGATTTTCGCGTAATGACCAAAGATTGTCCGAAGTCAGGTAGTCAATTTTATCGAGGCCCTTGATCGGCGGCACAAAAGGCCGCGCGCCGGTGGCGATGATGATATTACGTGTGGTCAGCGTCTGGCCGTTGACTTCGACGGTCCAGGGCGAGGTGATGGTGGCGGCACCAGTATGGCATTCGACTCCAAGCTCTGTGTAGCGTTCAATGGAATCGTGCGGCTCGACCTTTTCGATCACCCTCTGCACCCGCTCCATGACCTCGGCAAAGTCATATTTGACCTCTCCTGATTTGAAACCGAATTCTTGAGCACGCCGGGCATAAGAGACCATCTTGGCGGAGCGAATTAACGCCTTGCTCGGTACGCAGCCAGTGTTCAGGCAGTCGCCGCCCATCTTGTCTTTTTCGATCAGAGCCACCTTGGCTTTGACGGCCGCAGCGATATAAGCGGAGACCAGCCCACCGGAGCCAGCGCCGATAGCGACGAGGTTGTAATCAAACTTCTCCGGCTTATCCCAACCGGCAAAGGCCTTGCGACGTTTGAGGATATCGATGATGCGTTTGGCGATCAGCGGAAAGATGCCGAGCAAGACAAAGGAGATCAGGATGCCGGGAGAGAGAATCCCTGCGACACTCTCGATCTGGCCGAGCTGGGTACCGGCGTTGACATAGACTGCGGTGCCCGGAAGCATGCCGAGCTGGCTGACCCAGTAGTAGGCCAGGGGCCGCATCGGGGTCAGGCCCATGACCAGATTGATGACAAAGAAAGGAAAGAGCGGCACCAGGCGCAGGGTAAAGAGATAAAAAGGGCCTTCTCGTTCAACCCCTTCGTTGATCGCCTTGAGCTTGTCACCAAATCTACCCTGAACCCAGTCTCTGAGCAGGAATCGCGAGGCGAGAAACGCCAGGGTAGCACCGATGCTGCTGGCAAACGAGACAGTGACCAGAGCAGTCGAAAAACCGAGCAGAGCACCACCAGCCAGGGTCATGACCGCAGCACCAGGCAAAGAGAGCGCGGTAACCACCACGTAGAGAATAAAGTAGATGGCAATGGTCAGCAGCTGGTTAGCTGCGTAGAACTCCGCAAAGGACGCCTGGTGCGCCTTGAACTCGGTCAGAGTCAGGTATTTGTGCAGATCGAACCCAAAAAAAGCGCCGATTAGCACTGCGACCAGCAGGAGCAGAATGATTTTTCGATTACGAGCGTTCAAGACTCATCTCATTTCTTCAGCAGGGAGACGCCTGCCTCCCTTGCTGAAGGGTGATAAAGGGTTATTTTACGGGCCCGGTGAAGATCCAGTCGTTGTTGATCACAGCTGCGTGACAGCCGATACAGCCGATACAGCCGATACAGCCAGCAACCTTACCTGCTTTTGCGATCGAGCCGTCAGCTTTATATTTCGCCCAGAACCAGTCACCGGCATCGGGATCATAGCCCTTAACGCGATACATGACTGTTACTGCGCCCAATTTTTTGTCAGGCATGTAGTTCTCTTTAACGATAATTGCACCGTCAGCAAGCGTACCAACCTTATCGTTGATCCCCTTGAGCGCGACATCGTTGACATAGCTGGTGAGCAGAGCGCCATGTGGATGCCGACCTTTGTAGAACTTATCTTTACCGGGGTAGAACGACCAGCTCTGGTAAGGGTTGGTTTTGGTGATGTAGTCATAAACAGCTTCGCCTTCTGCGGGCGGCATTGGTCCATCTCCTGCCATAACCAGTCCGCTGGTACTCAACAACAGTGCCATGGTCAT
>DAOWJU010000021.1 GCA_030640215.1 Desulfuromonadales bacterium | reverse complement strand
CGACGCAGTTTGGGATACCCGCAGCAACCTGATCACTTTCAGCAGCCTCGGCACCAGTTCTGTGGATCTGTTCGTCGAGCAATTCAAAAAGAGCTTCGACGGACTTCGTCTGGTACCGCTACATCCCATGGCCCGTGCAGAACAAGTCATCGACGACAGCCTCAAGCAAACACTTGCTAAAGCTAATGTCAGTGGTAGCGAAGCGATACTGGAGCAGATCGAGGCCAACCAGTGGCTTGGCAGAGATTTCCTGCTCTGGCTGATGCACGAAACCATGAATGCGTCATCTGAATACAGCGTGAATCAACCGGGGCCTGCAGTTGCAGGTGAAGGTTTTGTTGCGTATCTCAATGACCGCCTGCTACTGGCAGCCAGCAGTGAAACCGGTGTGCAAAAAGTAACCGTGACCGGGCCGCAGGATCACTTCAGCGAAGTACGTACTGCCCTGCAAGGTGGTAAGGATATACACGAGTCGGTACTTTACATGGAGAAGCAGGAGCAGTTGTGGAAGATGACCCTGAAAGGTGGCACCTTCCATTTCGCCTCGTTCAAGGCACCGCCGGTCACTCTGGAGAAGGATGACATCACGGATCCTGCCATGGAACGTGAAGCAGTCTTCTTTGAAAGGATGTACCTACTTGAAATGGGCCTGCAACTCTTTGACAGCCTCCTGGCAACTTTTCTGCAGCAGCGTCTTGATGAGAGTTGGATGAAGAAGGAACAGGCGATCAGAACTTATCTGGCAGCCTAAGCTCTCTCTGCAATATTAAGATCTGGGGTAGGAATCGCCCCCGATTCTCTAGACACTCGCTGTCTGTTGAAAGTACCGCTTCTCAAATGCGACTGGGGACACATCATTATTATAGCCATGACGTCGTTTAGGATTATAGAACATTTCGATGTAATCAAACACATCCTTTGTAAGTGCGAATATAAGTGATGTCACTGACTAATAAGAAAAAAAGCCCCACAGGCCAGGAGGGGGACTGTGGGGCAACGGGTTTTGGGTTTCTCTTTAGGAGGTAAAAATGAAGAACTGATGTTCTGTGGTTTATATCTTACCTGTTTGGTCAGGTATGTCAACAAAGAAATGAAAAAACAATAGCCACCAAGTATCGAACCCTGGGGGCCATAATTTTGCAGATTAAAGGACTTCCTAAATGTCTCTATCAAAAAGAAGCCGTTATTCTTATCGTAAGTCGTGATTTGAGAGAATATAAATTTATTTGCGGTCAATTCTCAATCATGCTATTAGCTATCTCGTTATGATGATTGTTGTTTTTTCAGGCCCACTATTTTTTCTTTGTTCCTATCTTGCATTCCTCTGCTTACGGAAAGCCCTCTACCGACATTCCGTCGTTTTAGGTTTAGTTGCGACTTTCATGCTTGTTCTCACTGTGAGTGTGATTTTTGGTATATATTTTCTTGGCATTCAAATGTCTTTGGAAGCTTCAGCAATTTAAAATTGATAGTTTCTTGCTTAGGCTAGAACCTCATCTAAATGTCTCTATCAACAAGAAGCCGTTTTTCGTTTCAGAAGTCGTGCAATATAGGAATGGCCAGCGCATAATTTCAAGTTGGCTGTTTCAAGTCTAAAACTATGCTCACCAGCGAGTGATGAAGTAGAATCTCTCTGATGGCTCCAGCCAGTCTACATTGATCATGCGCGACGAAGTCAAATCGTCCATCGATACTCTGCTGTCAATTCACACTGCACCGCTTTTATAACGAACGATTCGACGGCAGAGATTTTCAGCCAAATATCGACCATTCAGTCTGTTGGGCCAGCATTTGAACCGCTTCAGCTCCAAGGAGAGAGTTTCCCAGAGGGTTCAGTCCGGGTGACCAGACTGCTATCGAGGCTTTTCCTGGGACAATGACCAGAATCCCGCCACCGACACCGCTTTTACCCGGCAACCCGACACGGTAGGCAAAATCCCCCGAACCGTCATAGTGGCCACAGGTTATCATCAATGCGTTGATGCGACGAACCCTGTCTGGGGCAATCAATTGTGGCATCCCCGGCGCATTGATGAGAAAACGTCCCGCCAGAGCCAACTGGCGGCAACTCATTTCTATAGCGCATTGATGAAAATAAGTGCCCAGAGTCAGTTCCGGCGCATGGTCGAGGTTGTCGAAGCTGCGCAAAAAGTGAGCCAGGGCAAAATTCCGGTGTCCGGTCTGCTTCTCTGATAGAGCGACGGCATCGTTAATGTAGATGTTCGAATCGTCTGCGGCATATCTGACAAAATTGACCAACTCGGCGAGAGCCTCGGCGGGCGAGCTGCTCGCGAGAATGACATCGGTCACAACGATGGCCCCGGCATTGATGAAGGGATTACGCGGAATCCCCTGTTCATGTTCGAGCTGTAGAATCGAATTAAAGGAATTTCCGGACGGTTCCCGTCCCACCCGTTCCCACAGCTTGTTACCGACCTTGCCCAGGGCCAGAGCGAGGGTAAAGACCTTCGAAATACTCTGTAGAGAAAAGGGTACGTCCGCATCCCCGACACTGTAAACCTGGCCGTCAGCCATAGCGACAGCCAGACCAAAGCGGTTTGGATCGACCGACGCCAGCTCCGGTATATAGCTGGCCACTTGTCCACGGTCGTCGCGACGGCTCATTTCTGAATTAATCTGGTCGAGGATTTCCTGGATACACATCTTTACCTCAGTGATTTAATCAGGGTTGAACAATAGAAATATGACAATGAGCCGCACCTTGCGGGCCGTGCCGGGAGCCGGTCAATAGATTCCGGTGCTGTGAACTGCAGACAGCCGATTTTTTCTGATAAAGATCGGGTACCTGGAAAACAACACAAATATAGTCTTTATACGTCGATTATCCAAGGCGTCAAAAGTGAACGTGTCCTAGAAGTTGTGTCAGCGACTTTGACAGGTTGATAATCGGTTGTTATGGACAATTCCTATATCTTCAATATAAGACATTGCAAAGCTACAGCAATTGAATGACAAGGTCAAAGAGGTGTAATTTTCATTTGTCCTCTCGCATAGTTTGGGAGGATGTGAATTCGGCGGGTGTCAAGCCTCTTTCTTATTCCCAGTCCACTTACTCCCCTGCAAAAGCTCAAACTCCGCATTGACAAAGGGCCGATTCTGCTTCTTCACCTGATCGATATATACCCTGCCCGCCTCGCTGGCAGTTTTCTTTTTAGGTGGCTCTTTGTGCACCTTAAGCAGCTCCAGGTTCACTTGGTGTTTCCTGAGACCAAAAATCGGCACAACCAGAGCAATCACTAAGGCGACAAACGCAACTACGTAGAGAATGGTCTTATTGACCTGTAGCGGCAATGGTACCCAGAGAGCCAGATTGAAAATAACAATACCGATCCAGAAAGTACTCTTGAACAGAGTAGCCGCCTTCTTACTCTCAGCACGCAACGCTCGGATATCTTTTGCTTCGAGTGCCGTCCCTTTGTCTATAGCATCTTTAATGATCTGTTGTACCGGGTTGGTTTTATCACCCATGAGTTTCCTTGCCCTCCTGCGATCCAGGAGCTACGCTGGCCTGTGAATGTTCTCCATTAACTGGCATATTCTTCTGTATATTCACCTGTTTGCGGTTGCGCACAAAGCGCAGATAGCTGTTCAGCAGCCAACCGATAATAATGCCGGCACCCAGCAGAATAAAAGCCAGCAGCACAAGAGACATCTCAATTGACCAGGCCAGGAATTCGACCCTGACAGTCTCAGCATTCTGCGAAATGAAGATGAAGGCGAGAAAAGCCAGAACGAGACTAATGCCAAGTTTGATTTTCATTCATTAACCTCCCCAACAAGGTAGCCACAGATCATATTTAGTTTGCACAGAAAAAATATTTCCGTGCAAGAACTTGTCATCATGATAATTCAACGGTAATCTGTTAACAGTTTCTCAACTCTGCCATTTTACACAGTTTCCGGGAGATATCCATGAATAAATTGTGCATCATAATTGGCATATTGCTCATGACAGGATTCCAGGCACTTGCTATTGAATCCCCCTCTTTGAGCTTGGGCAAGACCCTGTTCGAATCTGTCGAGCTCGGCACCAAGGAACGTGGTTGCGTTACTTGTCATCCACATGGCAGAGGGTTGGATATGGTTGGTGACTTCAACGACACGGAGCTCAAGGACATCATCAATGCCTGTCTGCGTGATGCTCTCGGTGCCCAGCTCATCTCATCGGAATCTCAGGAGATGAATGCCTTAGTCAGTTATGTGAGGAAGTTTCAGAAGTAGATAAAGATTTGAGGTTTGAGGTACGAGTCTTACAAGCGCTTCTAGCACCCACAACCACAATTGTGACAAACCACCTTATTGCTCCCTTCCGGTTCGATCATCTCCGGAGCAAACGCAATACGAGAGACACCGCGACGGATATCCTCCAGGAAATCGCAGTTGGCACTCTGGCCGATGATATGACCAAGGCAGAGGTTGCTGATGTTGTCTTTGGGGGAACGCAGGCGAACTATATTGAGCAGGTCTCCATAACCATTCACCTCAAGTATATTCTTAGTTTCTTCCAGATAAGAGACTGTAATGCCAAGACTATTCAGGTCGCCATGAAGACTGTCAACAAACGCGCCAAGCTCTTCAAAATTGATATTGTGGGACCATTCACTGTTGGTAACTTTATAGCCGTAGAGAACGACTGTGATCTCTTTTTGCATCCTTAGTTGCTCCCGGATGAACCGTTTTGCACTGTCGGTGTTACGGTCAGGCGTGGATCGATCGCTGAACGTTGCACGACCGCCCTGCTCACACCGGCAATTCCAGGCCGACGATAGAAGAGTTCAACTGTGCTGCCGACCGGTCCCCAGAGATGCTCGGAAACGACTTTACCGAAATCGCTACCTTGTAACGGGAAATCATTCACCTGAAAGATCAAGTCACCTGGCAACAAACCCATTTTCGCAGCAGGAGCATCCTCAAGAACATTCAACACCACCAGATCGCCGTTGATTGTCGGCACAACCTGTAAGCCAACTCCGCCAAACTGTACTTCATCAGCTCCAACTGATGTTGCTATAAAACAGGTTATAACCAGCATTCCCGCGATCAGAAGCGTTGTGAAACGCGTCAACACCGCAGGACGGACTCTTTGCAACTTCATCATAATTGATCGATCCAGGAGGTATCGCCGCAGCCTTCACGCAAGACCTCTATATGATCGTCTATGAGGCTGATCACTGTAGATGGATCACCGTAGCGGATGCCGCCATCGATAACAAGGTCGAGCATGCGCCCCATTGACTCTTCAATTTCCATAGGATCATGTAAAGGAGTTTCACCTGTCAGATTGGCGCTGGTCGTTACCAGAGG
>DAOWJU010000316.1 GCA_030640215.1 Desulfuromonadales bacterium | reverse complement strand
GGCTTCCGAGACGATCATCATGACGCAGGAGCCGACAGCAACCAGCAAGTTGGTTCTTAAACCTGCGGGTCGTCCATGTTTTTCGCGCTCAAACCCGACCAGACCACCGGCCAGAGCAGCCAGTAGCAGCTTGATGGTAATATCCAACTCTATATTGCCCAGGAATATCTCAAAAAACATGGCAGGTCCTTTAACTGTCAGCAAACTGCTTGCTATTATTATACCTTATAGCAGGCAGCCCTCCAGTCTGGCAGACCTCGTTAGCTCTGCATCTTGTCTGTCTGCAAATTTCTGACAAAGCGTAACGATCTGATATGAATGACGACTGAGACTCTGATACACTTAATTACGCTTCTATTTACCAAAACGATCTGGAACAAATAATATGACTGATTCCAACTATAATAACCGACAGCTTGATACAGTGACCACAGATTTAGCTATGCTGCGCGGTCACCCGCAACCCTTTGGCGTCAGCAACTTAGCTGGAGGCGTCAACTTTTCCGTCTTCTCCCGTCATGCTACGGCGCTCAGCCTCGTGCTCTTTCGGCCAGGTGAGCTTGATCCGGCGCTGGAAGTCCCTCTCGACCCGAAGATCAATCGTACCGGCGATGTCTGGCATATCTGCCTGCAAGGGTTGGTGCCCGGCTTTGAATACGGCTACCGGGTTGCAGGCGATAATGACTCGCCGGTTCACCGCTTTGATGATCAACAGGTCTTGCTCGATCCCTATGCCAGAGCAGTTTCCGGTCCATCTCTGTGGCGGGCAGCAACTCGCAAAGCTTCCCGGGCAGGCAACTGGCGCGGTCTATTGGTGGATGATGCCTTTGACTGGGAGTTCGACCAGCCGCTCAATCATCACCTGGCTGATTCGGTGATCTACGAAATGCACGTGCGTGGCTTTACCCGCCATGATTCAGCGGCTGTTGCTCATCCAGGTACTTTTCGTGGCGTTATTGAAAAGATTCCTTACTTGCAGAAGCTGGGTGTCACCGCCGTCGAACTGCTGCCGGTGACCGAATTTGATGAGGCTGACAATTACCGTAAAAACCCGCTCACGGGAGAAGCACTGCATAACTTCTGGGGCTACCATCCTTTAAGCTTTTTTGCCCCCAAGGCTGCTTATGCGGTGGCGATGACAGTTGGTGCCCAGGTTGACGAGTTCAAGGAGATGGTCAAGGCGCTGCACGCTGCTGGCATCGAGGTGATTCTCGACATGGTTTTCAACCACACGGGGGAGGGCAACGAGGAAGGGCGCACCCTCTCTCTGCGTGGTCTCGATAACAGCGTCTATTACATCGTCGATGCGGAGGGCGGCAATTATGCTAACTATTCCGGCTGTGGCAACACTGTCAACTGCAACCATCCAGTGGTGCGTGACCTGATCATCGACGCCTTGTGCTACTGGGTCACCGAGATGCATGTCGACGGTTTCCGTTTCGATTTAGCCTCTATCTTGGGCCGTGGCTCCGATGGTGAAGTACTGACCAACCCACCATTGCTGGAACGGATTGCTGGCAACCCGGTGCTGGCCAATACCAAGCTGATCGCCGAAGCCTGGGATGCCGCTGGCCTTTACCAGGTCGGCACTTTCCCCAACTTCGGTCGCTGGGCCGAATGGAATGGCAAGTTCCGCGACGACATCCGTCGTTTCGTGCGCGGTGATAAAGGCATGGTGCCGGTTCTGGCCACCCGCCTCTCTGGCAGCTCCGATCTTTACCAGGATGACGGACGTGCTCCCCATCACAGTATCAATTTCGTGACCAGCCACGATGGTTTCACGCTTGCCGATCTGGTCAGCTACAAAACCAAGCACAACGAAGTCAATGGCGAATACAATGCCGATGGCGACAACAACAATTTCAGCGCCAATCATGGTGTCGAAGGGCCGAGCGGCGATCCTGCCATCTGCGCCCTGCGTGAACGGCAGTTACGCAACTTTGCCAGCCTGCTGATTCTTGCCCACGGCGTACCGATGTTGCTTGCCGGTGATGAAATGGGTCGCAGTCAGAACGGCAACAACAATAGCTGGTGTCAGGATAATGATATGGGCTGGCTCAACTGGGTTGACCTCGAACAAAATCATGAGCTGTACCAGTTCTTTTGTCATCTGATCGCCTTCCGCCAGCAGCATGCCCTGCTGCGACCAAGACATTTCGAGGGTGAAGAAAATGGTGATCGACAACTCGCCTGGCATGGAACCCGGTTGGGGCAGGTCGACTGGTCGGATAACTCCCATTCCCTCGGCATGCACCTGCAGGGTCACAGCGACGAAGCCGAAATCTATCTGATCACGCATGCTGCTGAAGATGACGTAGATTTCTCTCTGCCAACTTCGGAGAAGCAGGCCCCCTGGCGACGATTTGTCGATACTGCTTTACTCTCTGGACAGAGTAGCTGCGTGCCTGGTGAGGAGCCGGAGGTCGTAGATCAACAGAGTTATCGAGTGCAGGGGCGTTCGGTGGTTGTACTGGTAAAAAAGTGCTAGAATGCTAGGAATTTGCTTTTCGTGGTTTGAGTCGACATTCTCAAGAATCCCCCTGTTAAGTCACATCTCGCCCCAAATTGACCGTTTCTCACTTCTACATCATGCCGATGACCATATCAAACCAAACCCGGCAGGGAAAACCTCTTAAACCCACAAAATCGCTCAAACCATCCGGATTTGCAGGCGATCATGGATTGTCGGACAGGCTCCTAGAGCAATGCATAGTGACACCTGGATCGCTGTAGTTCCTCCAGCTGTCATCAAATTCTTCAAAAAATACCCATTATTCGCTCTAAAAAGTGAAATTAAGAGACTATATGACTGAAAATACTGGAAAGCGTTGGTGTCCCGCCGGTTCAACCCCGCT
>DAOWJU010000009.1 GCA_030640215.1 Desulfuromonadales bacterium | reverse complement strand
AACCGCCCGAATTCGCATGATTTAAAGTGTTTTCGACGCTGGCTGTAAAGATGCTTGTCCAGCCTTTGGAAATCATTTGTTTGCGGTGTTATGTCTCAGCAATCTTTAGTACTATCTTACCAAAATGCGCATCCTCTTCCATCATCCGGTGTGCCTCAACCACCTCATCGATAGTAAACGCTTTTTCAATGATCGGCACAATCGTGCGGTCGGCGAATTTCGGCAGGGCGCGACGGGTGAACTCGGCGACGATCTCGGCTTTTTCAGGAACCGGACGGGAACGGAGTACAGAGCCGATGATCTGCTGGCGCTTGACCATCATCAAGGCCAGGTTGAGTTCCGCTTTGATACCGCTGATGACACCGATACTCACCATCTTGCCCTTGTAGGCGAGTGA
Organism: Desulfuromonadales bacterium; assembly: GCA_030640215.1. GTDB lineage: Bacteria > Desulfobacterota > Desulfuromonadia > Desulfuromonadales > BM103 > M0040. Next base: position 4,454 of record DAOWJU010000009.1, on the reverse strand, counting down.
TTTCATATTCGGACCAAGGTACTTGGCGCCGACATGATCGAGGATCAGGTCAACACCTTTCTTCGCGGTATATTCTTTGACAATTCCCGTGAAGTCAGGGTTTTCAAGGAAGTTGATCACCAGGTCGGCACCTAACTCGCTGACCCGATCCATTTTTGCTGGATGGGCGGTGACAATCAGCTTGCTGTTTGGGGTGAGCGCCTTGCTGAGTTGGATGGCAGCCGTGTTGACACCGCCACCACCGCCGTGCAGGATGGCGGTCTGGCCGTCCTGGAAATCACCAATCATAAAGACATTGAGGAACGCGGTGATGTAAGACTCACAGATGCAGGCAGCTTCTTCGAAACTTACGCTTTCCGGGATACGCATCAGGTGGCTGGCGTAGGCCACTGCATATTCAGCATAGCCACCACCACCGACCAGGCTGATGACGCGATCACCGACTTGCCAACCCTCGACACCCGCTCCAAGTTCAGCGATGGTTCCCGACACTTCGAGGCCGAGGATTTCCGAGTCTCCGGGAGGTGGCGGGTAGTTGCCAGCACGCTGTACCAGGTCGGGTCGGTTGATCGAAGTGGCCACCACTTTAACCAGAACTTCCCCTTCTTTCGGAGCTGGCTTGTCAATCTCGCCAACTTTCAGAACTTCAAGGCCACCGAAGCCATCCAATAATACTGCTTTCATATTCTTTTCTCCTCAGTTTTATAGTTTTTGCTTGAATATTGGTTAAGTCAGAAATTAGCAGCCCGTCGGACAATCAATGAGCTGGCTACTAGAGCAGAACTTTAACGCAAAGACGCAAAGGGTTCAAGTTTACCCCTGCTCAGCTTCACGAATAAACCGATAACCTCGCCCCCTCACCGTCAGAAAATGCTTCGGTTTGGCAGGATCGTCTTCGAAATATTTGCGCAGACGGACAATGAAGTTGTCGAGCGTACGGGTTTCTGTACCTTCCGTCATCCCCCAGATTGACTTCAAAAGATCGGCCCGCGTTAGTGTGTCTCCCTCACTGGCAAAAAAAGTTTCCAACATGCGGCCTTCAAGTTCGGTGAGACTGATATTACCGTGGGCTGTCACGGCTTCGAGATTCTTCAGGTCGATACGATTATTATTAAAAAGGTAGATCTCTTCTTTGTTGACGGTTGGTTGATACCATGCGGAACGTCGTAGTATGCCGTGTACCCGCAGCAGAAATTCGTCAAGGTTGAACGGCTTGGTGAGGTAGTCGTCTGCACCTTCTTTGAGGCCTCTGATGCGATCCTGCTCTTCACCGAGAGCTGTGAGCATGAGAATCGGTAATTGTGGTGACTCTTTGCGCATCTGCCGGCAGAGGTCAATACCGTGGCTGTCAGGCAGCATCAAGTCAAGCACGACCAGGTCGTAAGGTCGGCTATTAAACGCCTCCATTGCCGCAGCCCCGGTCTCTGCGTGAGTGACCAGAAAGCCCTCCAGTTCAAGGTTGAAAATCAGTCCTTGAGCGATGTGCGTTTCATCTTCAACAAGGAGTATGCGCGGTTGTTTCATGACTCTTCCTTCGCTTGATCTGCCAGTGCGACTGGTTGATCTGACGGTGCGACCGGGAGAATGATTTTGAAGGTTGTCCCCTGTCCGCTGCCCTTGCTCTCTACTTTGACCTGACCATGATGACGACGAACCGTGGCGTGGACGATGAACAGGCCGAGGCCGGTGCCGCGGATGTTCTCGTCTTTGCGACGAATGCGATAGAACATATTGAAGATTTTTTTCTGTTCTCTGGTTTCGATGCCACGGCCAGAATCAGAGAAAGCCAGACAACATTTGTCTGCATCGCGACTCAGTGAGACGGCAATCTTTGGGAATTTGTCGGAATAGAGTACGGCATTTTCCAGCAGGTTGCGCAAAACGGTTTCCATTGCGTCCTGATCGATGGCAGCGTAAATGCCAGGTGCGATGTCCAGTGATAATTTGCCTGCTTTAGGCAGGGTGAACTGGCGGGCACGAAAATACTTGTCTACGAAGGCACTGAAGTCGATGGTCTGCAGGTCCAGTCGCCAATGTTTCTGGCCGACCCGGTTGGCTGAAAGGAGATTGTCAATCAGGCCGTTAAGCCGGCTGGCATCACTCAACATGGTTTCGAGGAACGCTGCCTGGCGCTCAGGGAATAGTCGGTGGCGGCGCATTGTTTCCAGGTGCAACTGCAGGGAAGCGAGGGGTGACTTCAGCTCGTGCGTCACCTGGGAGATGAACTGGCGCTGTTCGCGGACTAAGGCTGATTGTCTTCTCCAATAAAGGAAGATGACGTAGACGCCGACCAGGATAGAGATCAGCAGAAGCAGCCCTTCGGTCAGAATCAGCCAGTCTGGACCACCGACCAGCAGCTCCGGACTGTATTTTTCAGCCAGAGCCCTTAACTTGCGGTGACTGCCAAGGAACCAGTTCAGCCAGACAATGACCGCAAGTACCCAAGCGACCTGAATGCCGATAAAGGCCATGAGTGGATTGAAAATACGTTTCAGCAAGTTCATAGAAGCCATTTTTACCATTACCATCAGCGGGCGACAAGGGGGAGAAACGAATGTTTTTACAGAAGTATTACAAAACAGGGCAGACTCATTTGATAGATTGTGTGGGATTTATTCTTTTGAGTGTAATTAATTTAAGGAGTATTTATGCGCATCGGTAAGCATGAGGTTCCATATCCACTCATCCAGGGTGGTATGGCTGTTCGTGTCTCTGGGTATCGCCTGGCTGGCAACGTGGCTCGTTGTGGTGGAATCGGTTTGGTCGCAACGGCCGGGATCGCCCTGAACTCACCACTATTTACTGGTGATAACTACTTTGCCGCTGAGCCTGAGGCTCTCAAAGCTGAACTGGCCAAAGCTTATGAAATCGCTCCTGATGGTGTGATTGGCACCAACTGCATGGTTGCGGTTACAGACTATGCCGAGCTGGTTAAAGCCTCATGTGAAGGTGGTGCCAAGCTGATTGTCAGTGGTGCCGGGCTACCGATGAATCTTCCGGCGTTGACCGCCGACTGGCCGGACGTTGCCCTGGTGCCAATTGTCTCCTCGATCAAAGCAGCTGAGTTGATCGCCCGCAAATGGCACAAAGCCTTTGGTCGCCTCCCGGATGCCGTGGTCGTCGAAGATCCTGATACGGCTGGCGGTCACCTTGGTGAGAAGCTAGAAAAAATTGGTATTGGTGAGTACGACCAGTATGCGACTGTCCGTGGTGTCAAAGAGTACTTTCGTGACAAATGGAGTCTTGATATCCCGATTATTGCCGCAGGTGGTGTCTGGGGTCGTGAAGACTTTCAATATGCCATGGAGCAAGGTTCTGATGGCGTACAGATGGGTACGCGGTTTGTCTGCACCGAGGAGTGTGATGCAGATGATGCCTTTAAACAGGCCTATCTGGATTGTAAAAAGGAAGACATTGGTCTGCTCATGAGCCCTGCTGGCTTGCCGGGTCGGGCACTGATTGCAAATGTAGAAACGATTCGCGCACGTGATCTGGAGATGATGCCAACCTGTCCGACCGGCTGTTTGCGCAAATGTGCATACAAGTCAGAGGGAGAGCGCTTCTGTATCGTTCATGCTCTTGATCGTGCTCAGCGTGGTGATACTGAAACCGGACTGGTTTTTTGCGGTACTAACGCCTGGAAGGCGACGCGGATCGAAACAGTTGCAGAAATTTTTGACGAACTTTTTCACTGATTCCATTTTTACTGCGAGTGGGAAACCTTTAAAGTGTTTGTTGATTAAAAATAAGCAGGACACGGATTGCACGGATGAACACGGATTTATAGGCAAGGACATTAAGGTATCAGATTTTGTTTGATCCGTGTTAATCAGATTTTTATCCGTGTCCAAAAGGTTTGTTTTCGTCCCTTTGTTTTTTGAAAAGGCAGCCTTCGGGCTGCCTTTTTCGTTAACAGCTTTGATGACATGGCGTCTAACTATTGACAGGCACAATCGATTTTGATTCACTGAACAACACACTTCATGCTTGCAGGGGGATTACATGTCAAAAAACAATAGCAAACGTCTGGGAGAAATTCTTCTTGGACAGGGTCTGATTACGGCAGACATGTTGGAACAGGGCATTCGCCGTCAGGGACAATCTGCAAAACGTCTCGGCTCGACGCTGGTTAAGCTCGGTTTGCTTGAAGTGGGCGTATTGGCCCGCGTCCTGGCCCATCAGGCCGGAACCCCCGGATGTGACCTTTTCTCTATCCGGATTTCGGGTGAGACCCTGGCAAAGTTGTCGCCAGCCAAGATCCGGGAATTCCGTGTGCTGCCCGCCGGAATCACCGCTCAGAAAGCTCAGGTGATATCCAGATGATTGTGAAACTCTCGACAAGGTCTCCTTCGCTCTCGGCATGACTGTCCAGCCCGTGGTTGTTCCCGAGTATCAGATGGTCGTTGCCTTGAAAAAGCTCGACGAGCTGGGGCAGTTCCCCAAAGATGGACTTT